>SXNB01000136.1 GCA_005777205.1 Burkholderiales bacterium
CGCGTCGGCGATCCGCAGGCCGGAGACACCGCGGACCCGTAGTTGCGGATCGACCACGCTGGCACCGTCGCGACCCATGCGGCAGGTGCCGACGGGGTGGTAGAGCGTGTGGGCACCGGCTCCCAGCGCTTGTCGCTCCTCACATGCGCGTAGTACTTCGCCTCGTTGGGGTCGATGTGCTCGTCCATGAAGGCGAGCAGCTTCTGCTGCAGTTCCTTCGTCCTCGCGCTGTACTCGAAATCCATCTGTTGCTCCTCTAGGTACGGCTTCTTTTCAGGATTTTCTCGACCTGCTGCCAGCCCAGGTCCGCCAGGATCGGCGCCCGCCCGCCCGCCTCGGCCGCGTGCGTCGAGGCGGCGGTGCCGTCCACGACGCGCTTGGCGATGCCCTGCAGGATGGCGGCAATGCGGAACAGGTTGTACGCCATGTAGTAGTCCCAGGTGGAATCGTCGGGCTGCCGCCGCCCGGTGCGCTCGAAGTAGCGGGCCACGTACGCGCGCTCGTCCGGGATGCCCAGCGCCGCGAGGTCCAGTCCGGCGATGCCGCGGAACTTGCCCGGCGGGATGCGCCAGCTCATGCAATGGTAGGAGAAGTCCGCCAGCGGATCCCCCAGCGTGGACAGCTCCCAGGCCAGCACCGCGAGAATCCTGGGCTCCGTGGGATGGAACACGGTGTTGTCCAGGCGGTAGTCGCCGTGCACCACCGTGGTTTCGGCCGCGGCTGGGATGTTCTTCGGCAACCACTCGATGAGCCGGTCCATGGCCTCGATCTTCTCCGTCTTGGAGGCCTGGTACTGCTTGGTCCAGCGCCCGACCTGGCGCTCGATGTAGCTGCCCGCCTTGCCGAAATCCTCCAGCCCCGCGGCCTGGTAGTCGATGGAGTGCAGCAGCGCGATGACCCGGTTGAGCTCGTTCCAGACTGCCGCGCGACCAGCCCGATCCAGGCCGGGCAGCGACTGGTCCCAGATCACGCGACCCTCGACGCAATCCATGATGTAGAACGCGGTGCCGATGACGGCGTCGTCCTCGCACAAGACATAGGGCTTCGCCACGGGAAAGCCCTGCTGGTGCAGCGCGGAGATGACCTTGAACTCGCGCTCCACCGCGTGCGCCGAAGGCAGCAGCTTCCCCGGGGGCTTGCGGCGTAGCGCGTAGCGCTTGCCGCCGGCGGTGATGCGGTAAGTTGGATTGCTTTGTCCGCCCTTGAACTGCTTCACGACCAGCTCGGCGTCGAAGCCCTCGACCCGGCCGCGCAGGTAGTCCTGCAGGCACGCGACATCGAAACGATGGCGTTCCTCGACCGGTTTGACGCCGATGAACTGGTCCGACATGGTTAGGTGAAGGATAATCGAAAAATGCGGCTGAACCCGGGCAATTGAGACCAGCATGAATCGGATCACCTGCGCCCAGGCGGCCCAACTGCTGCAGGACGGCTGGACGATATCCACCTCCGGCTTCACCGGGTCGGGCCACGCCGAGGGCGTTTCCGCTGCAGTGGAGAAACGCTTCCTTGAAACCGGCCGGCCACGCGGCCTGACGCTCGTCTATGCCGCTGGCCAGGGCGACCGCGCCACCCGCGGCACCGGGCGCTACGGCCACGAGGGACTGCTCAAGCGCATCATCGGCGGCCACTGGGGCGCCGCGCCGCGCCTGGGCGCGCTCGCGGTGGCGAACAGGGTCGAGGCCTACAACTGGCCGCAGGGCGTGATCGCGCAGTTGTACCGCGCCATCGCCGGCGGCAAGCCCGGCGTGGTGTCGCCCATCGGCCTGCACACCTTCATCGACCCGCGCCACGACGGCGGCAAGCTCAACCGCGTCACTACCGAGGAACTGGTCGAACTGATCACGCTGCGTGGTCGTGAGTACCTGTTCTACCCCTCGATGCCGATCCACTGCGCCATTCTGCGCGCCACCTCCGCGGACGCGGACGGCAACCTGGGCATGGAGGAGGAGCCGCATTTCAACGATGTCTTGCCGCTCGCGCAGGCGGCGCACAACTCGGGTGGCATCGTCATCGCGCAGGTGAAGCACCTCAAGGCGAAGGGCGCGATCCACCCGATGCAGGTGAAGGTGCCCGGGATCCTCGTGGACTACGTGGTGGTGGCGGAGAACGCCGAGGACCACTGGCAGACCTACGGCGAGGCGTTCAATCCTGCCTATACCGGGGACCTGCGGATCCAGGGCCGCGGGCAGCCGGCCAGCCTCGCACCCGCGCCCCTGGACCTCCGGAAAATCATCCAGCGCCGCGCGGTGTTCGAACTCCTGAAATGGAAAAAGCCGATCGTGAATCTGGGCGTGGGCATGCCCTCGGGCGTCGGCGAGGTGGCGCGCGAGGAAGGGTTGGACGATTTCGTCATGACGGTGGAGTCCGGCCCGATCGGCGGCATCCCGGCCTCGTTCCCCTCGTTCGGCGCCTCCGCCAACCCCGATGCCATCATCAGCCACGCCGAGCAATTCGACTTCTACGACGGCGGGGGCCTCGACCTCACGTTCCTGGGCCTGGCGCAGATGGACGTCGAGGGCAACGTCAACGTGTCAAAGTTCAGCGAGCGCGTCGCCGGCGTCGGCGGTTTCGTCAACATCACCCAGACCGCCAGTGAAGTGGTGTTCATGGGCTCGCTCACCGCCAAGGGGCTGGAGGTGCGCGCGGCGGACGGGCACCTCGCGATCGTGCGCGAGGGGATGGTGAAGAAGGTGTTGTCGCGCGTCGAGCACCTGTCCTTCAACGGCCCCTACACCGCGGGCCGCGGCACCAGGGTGCTCTACATCACCGAGCGCGCGGTGTTCGATCTGCGTGACGGCCGGCTCACGCTGGCGGAAATCGCCCCCGGCGCGGACCTCGCGCGCGACGTGCTCGCGCAATTGGGCGCCCCGGTGCCGGTCGCGCCCGACCTGAAGCAAATGGACGCGCGTATTTTCCGCGACGCGCCGATGTTCGCTAACTGAGGACCGTTGAATGAAGACAAGGAAGAAGACATCCGGATTCGCCGTCAGCCATCGCGCCGGGGCGAAGTTTATACGCCGCGGCCTGCGGACCTACTTCGAATATCGCGACCTCGGCATGCGCCGTGCTACCCAGGGCAAAGTGGTGGCGCACGTCATCCGCGCTCGCAGGGGCAAGGCGCCGCACGGGCAATGGCACCGGCATGACTGCGAAGTGCAGTTTGTCTACGTCCTGAAGGGCTGGGCGGTGTTCGAGTACGAGGGCGTGGGCGAAGTGCGGATGAAGGCCGGAACCTGCTTCTACCAGCCGCCCGGCATCCGGCACCGCGAAATCCGCCATTCGCAAGACCTGGAGATGCTCGAGGTGGTCGCTCCCGCGGATTTCCGTACCGTGGACGCCGCGGCGCCCGCGCGCAAGCTCAGGCGGGGATATCGGGCACCAGGCGCGCGCGCAGGCGGTTGAGGGTGTCCTTCAGCAGGAGCTTGCGCTTCTTCAGGCGCCGCAGTTGAAGCTGGTCCTGGGTCGGGTGCTCGGCCAGGCGCAGGATGACGTCGTCGAGGTCCTGGTGCTCGATCTCGAGCGCGAAGATCCGCGCCTCGATCTGGACCCGCTCCTCGTCAGTGAGCGTGAGGATTCCCAACGCCACCCTCCTGATTGTCAGAATTGGACAGAATCGCTTCCGCTCGGCGGGGCGCGTTAACCACGTCACCGCCTCGCGACGAACCTTTACGCATCCTATCCGGTCCGGAACCTGGGGAAAAGGGCTCCGGGCGCGCGTTGCGCACCGTAGGATCGACTATTGGAGGGAGCAACATCGGCGGCGGGCTGCGCTGGGTTCAGCGCCGATGCGCCGAAACGACCTCGACGTTACCGACAGTATCCGGACCACCGACCCTGGCCAGGTTCGCGGCGAAGTCATGC
>SXNB01000137.1 GCA_005777205.1 Burkholderiales bacterium
CATCGCGCCAGGTGCGCTGCCACCATCCGCTCCCGCAGCCGGCGGCGGTTGCATGAGCAAGCCCATGCTCGAGTTCCGCGAGGTGAGTAAGCGCTTCGAGAAGCGCCTGGACGCCATAGAGCGCTTCGCGGGCCGCCTGGGCGCGGCCGTAGCGGGGCACACGGTGCACGCAGTAGAACGCGTGTCCTTCACTGTGAACGAAGGCGAGGTGGTCGGGCTGGTAGGCGAGTCCGGCTGCGGTAAGTCCACGCTCGGACGCCTGGCCTGCGGCCTGCACGAACCGACCGCGGGCGGCGTGTTCTACAAGGTCGAGCCGGTGAACGGCAAGCCGGTGCGCGCGGTCCAGATGATTTTCCAGGACCCGTTCTCCTCGCTCAACCCGCGCATGCGCGTCGAGGACATTGTTGGCGAGGCGCCGCGGGTGCATGGCCTGGTGCCAGCGGCTGAGGTCCCGGACTACGTCGCGCAGCTTTTGCGCCGGGTGGGCCTGGATCCGTCGTACCGCCGTCGCTACCCGCACCAATTCTCTGGAGGCCAGCGGGCGCGCATCGGCATTGCGCGTGCGTTGGCAGTGAAACCCGATTTCCTGGTGTGCGACGAGGCGGTTGCAGCGCTGGACGTATCCATCCAGGCGCAGGTGCTGAACCTGTTCATGGACCTGCGCGAGAGCCTGGGCCTGACGTACCTGTTCATCAGCCACGACCTAGGGGTGGTGAGCCACCTTTCGAACCGGGTGGTGGTGATGTACCTCGGCCGCGTCGTCGAGAGCGCGCCCACCGCAGAACTGTTCGCGAAGCCTAATCATCCCTACACCCAGGCCCTGCTGGCCGAGGTGCCGCGGCTGGACCGCAAGAACCGGAGCTTCGCGCCTATCAAGGGCGAGATTCCGTCTCCGCTCGCGCCGCCCTCCGGCTGCCACTTCCATCCCCGCTGCCCGCATGCCATGCCGCGCTGCGCCCAGGAGGCGCCGGCGCTGCGCGAGGTCGCGCCGGAACGGCTCTCCGCCTGCCATATCGATGTTTGAGCCCATGGATTCGCTCGCCATCTACTACGCCAAGCGTGCCTCCGAGTACGAACGCATCTACGCGAAGCCCGAGCGCCAGTCCGATTTGTCCGCGCTGTGCGCGCGGGTCAGCGGGATGTTCCCAGGGTGCTCCGTGCTTGAACTGGCCTGCGGCACTGGCTGGTGGACGCCAGTCATTGCGCAGAACGCGGCCCGGGTCACCGCGCTGGACCTGAACGAGGAGGTGCTCGCAATCGCACGCACCAAGGAACTTCCCCCGGGAAAAGTGGAGTTCGTGCGCGGCAGCGCTTTTGAGATCCCGGATTTCGGCCGCCGGCACGATGCCTTGTTCGCCGGCTTCTGGTGGTCGCATGTGCGCCTGGAGGACCTGGACGCGTTCCTCGCCTCGGCGGTCTCGGCGGTAGCGCCGGGTTCGCTGGTCACGTTCCTGGATAACCGCTTTGTCGAGGGCTCCAGCACTCCGGTCTATCGGCGTGACGCGCTGGGCAACGCCTTCCAGATGCGCAGGCTCGCCGACGGCAGCAGCCACGAGGTCCTGAAGAATTTTCCCGACCCGGAGGACCTCCTGCGCCGCGCCTCGCGCTGCGGCACGGACGCGCACTTGGAACTGCTGGAACATTTCTGGGTTCTCAGCTTCAGGAGCCCGGCGTGAGCCTGCCCTACGAGATCCGCGGCCCGCAGGCGCCGGCGATTCCGCTGGTGCTGGACTCGCCTCACTCTGGCAACCGATTCCCTGACGACTTCGGGGCTGTGGTGAGCGAATCGGAATTGCGCGAAGGCGAGGACTGCTTCGTGGACGAGCTCTATGCCGGGGCGCCAGAGATGGGTGCCCCGCTGCTCGCTGCGCTCTGGCCGCGCACCTACCTCGATCCCAACCGCCACGCGGGCGACGTGGACCTCGACCTGATCGACGGCCCCTGGCCCTGGGAATACGTGCCCAGCGGCAAGGCCAGGCTGGGCAAGGCGCTGCTGTGGCGCACGCTGGAGGACGGCCGGCCGATCTATCCGCGGCGACTGGCGCCCGAGGCCGTGCGCGCGCGCATCGAACGCTGTCACACTCCGTACCACGCAGCCATCCGCGGGCTGCTGGACGCTTCGGTGAGCCGGTTCGGCAAGGTCTGGCATATCAACTGCCATTCCATGCGCGGCACCGCTGGCAAGCAGAGCGAGGACGGCGAGGGCAAAGTGCGCGCCGATTTCGTCCTCGGCGACCGCGACGGCACCACCTGCGACCCCGCATTCACCGAGCTCGTGCGCCGGACGCTGTCCGGGCTGGGCTACTCGGTCAAGGTGAACGACCCCTACAAGGGCGTGGAGCTGGTGCGGGCCTATTCGGACCCGAAAGCAGGCCGGCACAGCCTGCAGATCGAGATCAGCAAGCGCCTGTACATGGACGAGGCCGCGCTCGCGAAGAGCGCCGGCTTTGGCAAGCTGCAGAAAGACCTGTCAACCCTGCTCGAGGAAATACGCAAATCGCTATGACCGACCACTTTCCCGTCAATCTCTCCCCCCCGGACCTCTCGCTCTATCGTGAGGGCAACACCGGCGTCGACTACGTGCACGTGCTCGACTCCGGCAAGCCGGGGCCGAACGTCATGGTCCAGGCCCTCACCCACGGCAACGAGATCTGCGGCGCTCTGGCCGTGGACTGGCTGTTCAGGGAGCGGGTGCAGCCGGCGCGCGGCAAGCTCACGCTCGCCTTCGCCAACGTGGAGGCGTTTGCGCGCTTCGACCGGGACGACCCGGACCGCTCACGCTACATCGACGAGGACTACAACCGCGTCTGGGCGGACGAGGCGCTGTTCGGCAAGCGTGATTCCCTCGAGCTGCGCCGCGCTCGAAAGCTACAGCCGTTCGTGGACGCGGCCGACAACCTGCTCGATCTGCATTCAATGCACGAGCCCTGCCGTCCGATCATGGTCTGCGGCACCAGTGAAAAGAGCGCCGCGTTCTCGCGCAAGCTGGGGATGCCCGGGGACCTGCTCATCGACACCGGACACCCAGCCGGCCTGCGCATGATGGAGCGGGGCGGCTTTGGCGACCCCGCCAGCCCCCGAACTGCGGTGCTCATCGAGTGCGGCCAGCACTGGGAGAAGTCCTCCGAGGCGGTGGCGAAGGATACGGTACTGCGCTTCCTGAAAGTCACCGGCGTGGTGGAATCCGACTGGGCGGATGCGCGGATCACCCTGGCGCCACCCAAGGAGCAGCGGCTGGTCCGGGTGACGGAGGCCGTGGTCGCGAAGTCCATGGCGTTTAAGTTCGCAGGGTCGTTCAAGGGCTTGGAGGTGATCCCGAAGGCCGCCACGGTCGTCGCCACCGATGGCGACACGGTCTGGAAGACTCCCTATGACAACTGCGTCATGGTGATGCCGTCGGTCAAGCACCTGAAACCGGGAACAACCCTCGTGCGTTTAGGGAGGTACGACTAGCGTGTTTCGCGTCGCATTCGTCCTTCCTCAAGCGGGGGGCGGGCGGTTGTCCGAGGGCGAGCGCCTCAGGAAATTCTAGGCCTCACCTGCGGGGCGGTTTCAGGATCCGCGCGATGGCGTCGCGCATGCCCGGCAGGTCGTTCTCCACCGCCGACCAGACAATCGCCGCATCGAGCAGCCAGTACTTGTGCGCCAGGGGATCCCGCATGCCGGCGATGCTGCGCCACGGGATCTCGGGCTGCAGCCAGGCCAGGTCGAGGCCTTCTGCCTAGGCATTCTTGACCGACTGGCTGATCTGAATCAGTCGCGCGGCCACGGCCTCACGCTGCATGGGGTCCTTGTCGAACGCCTTGCGGCCCTTCCGGGTATACATGGAGATGGTGTCGATTGCCTCGAGAACGTCCGCCAGGTGGTCGGCCTCGGAGCGCGCCATCCTCAGGCAACCCTTACCGCGTCGCGATGCGCCTTCTTCAGCACGCGGGGCTTCAACCCAGCCGCGGTCATGGTCTCCACCTTGCGGCCGAGCACCTCCTGCAGATCCTCTGCGAGCTCGATCAGGTCGAGCAGGCTGCGGCCCGGTTCCAGTTCGACCAGGAAATCCAGGTCGCAGCCCGGGCGATCCTCGCCGCGCGCGGCGCCGACCCGAACAACTCGATCGACTTCGCGCCATGCGCCTTGGCCAGCGTGCGAATCAGCGCCTGCCTGCCCAGCACCTCCGCGTGACCCTGGCCCGATGCCGGTGGCGGCTCGTCCTGGAGTCCCAGCCGCAGCCCGGCGGCGGCGGCCAGGCGCTCGAGCGTGGCGAAATCGCAGGTGCCGCGGGAGGCGATGCGCGAGAGCGTCTCCGGGCGCACCCCTGCACGCTGCGCCAGCGCGCGCCGGCTGAAGCCCCGGGTGCGCACGTGCTCGGCGATGCGAGAAAGGAGGGCGGCGGGAGGACGATCTTGCACACCTTAATATCAATGATATTTACTTTAAATTCACTTTAGATACCCTCCGCGATCTGCTACCCTGCGCGCCCCATGGTGCAAGACACTCAGGACAAGCCCCGGCGGGCGATCGCCGCCGCGGTACAGCTGCCCGGCGCGAGCGACGCCGAGTTCGAGGCCTCGCTGAGCGAGCTGCAGCAACTCGCGAAGACGCTCGGCTTCGAGGTGGTTGCGACTTTCACCCAGAAGCGGGCCCGCTTCGACCAGACGGCCTATTTCGGCGCCGGCAAGCGCGAGGAGCTCAAGGCGCTCGCGGAGGATGCCGACATCGCCCTCGTCGACCACGAAATCTCCCCTTCCCAGGCGCGCAACCTGGAAAAGGAAATCGGCTGCGAAGTGATGGACCGCACCATGGTGATCCTGGAGATCTTCCATCGCCACGCGCGCTCGCGCGCGGCGCGCGCCCAGGTCGAGATCGCGCGCCTGGGCTACATGGCGCCGCGCATGCGCGAAGCGGCCAAGCTGGCCGGGCCACAGGGCCGGCAGCGCAGCGGCGTCGGCGGCCGCGGCGCCGGTGAGTCGCACACCGAACTAGACCGGCGCAAGATCCGCGACCGCATCGCCGAGCTACAGCAGGAGATCAACGCCATGGACGCCGAGCGCCGCACGCGGCGCGCGCGGCGACAGGCGAGCGAGGGCCTCGCGCGGGTGGCGCTGGTGGGCTACACC
>SXNB01000138.1 GCA_005777205.1 Burkholderiales bacterium
GAACGGGCGGATGGATTCGACGATAGCGTCCCCGGCTTAGATGTCGACGCCCGCGTCGCGGTAGGAAAGGCCCTTGGACATGGCAGGCTAGAATGGTATTTTATCTGACGATTCTACGTGAAATGAACGGCGCAAATTCCTCTTCTCCACTTAGCGCGAATCCGAAGCTCCGGGCCTGGCTCGCCATCGGCGCGGCGTTTCTCGCCATCCTTTACCTGCTTTCCCCGATCCTCGCGCCATTCCTCGCCGGCGCCATCTTCGCCTACATCCTGAACCCGCTGGTCGGGCGCATCGCCGGGCGGCGCGTCAATCGGATCGTCGCGGTTGTCCTGGTGCTGCTGCTGTGCCTGGTCGCGCTGGTGGCGCTGGTGCTGGTCGTGCTGCCGCTGTTCGCCAAGGAATTCGGCATGATGTCCGAGCGCCTGCCGGCGTTCCTCGATTGGTTGAACCGCGTCGCTGCGCCCTGGCTTGCGCAGCGCCTGGGCCGCGACGTGCAGTTCGACCTCGGCACGCTAAAGCAACTGCTGGGCGATGCCTTCCAGTCCAATCAGGATCTGGCGCCCAAACTGCTTGGCTCGGCGCGCATCGGCGGCATGGCACTGCTGGGAATCGTGATCAATGTGCTGCTGATCCCGGTGGTGTTGTTCTTCCTGCTGCGCGACTGGCCCGGCCTCGTGGCGCGCGCCGAGCACCTGATTCCGCGCCACCAGATCGACCGCGCCCGCATCATCCTCTCCGAGATCGACGCCGTGCTAGCCGAGTTCCTGCGCGGCCAGCTGCTGGTGATGCTGGTGATGAGCGTGTTTTACGTCACAGCCCTGTGGCTCGCGGGCCTGGAGTTCGCGCTGCCGATCGGCCTGCTCACCGGCATGCTGGTGTTCATCCCCTACGTCGGCGCCATCGCCGGCTTCGCGCTCGGCACCATCGCCGCGCTGCTGCAGTTCGGCTCCCTTCCCGAACTGGCTTGGGTCTGGCTTGCCTTCGTTGCCGGACAGATGCTCGAAGGCATGGTGGTGACGCCGTGGCTGGTGGGCGAGCGCATCGGCCTGCACCCGGTGGCGGTTATCTTCGCCCTGCTCGCCTTCGGCCAGCTGTTCGGCTTTTTCGGCATCCTGCTCGCGCTACCGGCGAGCGCCGTACTGCTGGTCGCGCTGCGCCACCTGCGCCGTGCCTACCTCGAGAGCTCGCTCTACACCGGCAAGCAATGAAGCAGCTGGCGCTGGAGATTTCCCCTCCGCCCGACCCGACGCTCGAGAACTTCGTCCCCGGCGACAACGCCGAGCTGCTCGAGCGGCTGCGGGACCTCTGCGCCGGCCGCTTGGCCGAGAGCATCGTCTACCTCTGGGGTGAGCCCAGCTCGGGCCGCAGCCACCTGCTCGCAGCCTGCGCCGCCGCCGGCGTCCCGAACGCCGACGACGTCGAGTCGATGGACGATCCGGCGCAGGTCGACTTGTTCAACCGCATCAACGCCGCGCGTGAATCCGGGGGCACGGTGCTGTGCGCAGGCAGCTTGCCGCCCAACCTACTGCCGCTGCGCGAGGATTTGAAAAGCCGCCTCGCCTGGGGCCTGGTCTACCGCGTGCGGACCCTGAGCGACGAGGCGCGCGCGCACTACCTGGCCGGCGAGGCGGTGCGCCGCGGCCTGCGCATCTCGCCAGAGGTCATCGACTACCTGCTGTCGCAGGTGCGCCGCGACCTGCCCAGCCTGCTCGCGATCATGGAACGCCTGGACCGGCGCTCGCTGGAGCTGCAGCGAGCGCTTACGCTGGCGCTGGTGCGGGAGACGCTCAAGGAGGCGCAGTCCCCGTGAACCTGGCGCTCGTCAAGGAACGCACCGCATGAACCTCGCAGTGTTCGACCTCGACACCACCCTGCTCGCCGGCGATAGCGACTATGAGTGGGGCCAGTTCCTCATCGACCGCGGCGTGCTCGCGCGCGAGGAGTACGAGGCGCAGAACGCCGCCTTCTTCGAGCAGTACAAGGCCGGGACGCTCGACATCCGCGAGTTCCTCGGCTTCGCGCTGCGCCCCCTGGCGAACCATCCGGGGGAGGACCTCGCGCGCTGGCACGCCCAGTTCATGGAAGAGCGAATCCGGCCCATGATCGGGCAGGCGGCGCGCGCGCTGGTGCGCCGCCACCAAGACGCGGGCGAGCTTTGCGCCATCGTCACCGCCACCAACAGCTTCGTTACCGAGCCCATCGCGCGCGCGTTCGACATCGCGCACCTGGTGGCCACCGAGCCAGAGCGCGTGGTGGGCCGCTTCACCGGCCGCGTCGCAGGCACGCCCTGCTTCCGCGAGGGCAAGATCGAGCGCGTGCACGCCTGGCTCTCCGGCCTCGGACATCGTCTTGCGGCGTTCCCGGTCTCCAGCTTCTACAGCGATTCACACAATGACCTGCCGCTGCTGGAGCGGGTCAGCCGCCCCGTTGCAGTGGATCCCGACAAAACGCTGAGGGCCGCCGCGCACGCCCGGGGCTGGCCGGTGATTTCCCTGCGATAATCCGCACTCCCGTGATCAAACGCTTCATCCAGCGCGTATTCGGCCTCAAGCAGGCCGGCCCGATACGCATGCCCAAGGGCAAGCACGGGCTGGCGCGCGAATCCATCAGCCCCGCGGCCCTCAGGGTCTGCGAAGGGCTGGCCGAGCGCGGCTACGCCGCGCACGTGGTGGGTGGCGCGGTGCGCGACCTGCTGCTGGGCATCAAGCCCAAGGACTTCGATATCGCCACCGACGCGCGGCCCGAGCAGGTGAAGCCGCTCTTTCGCCGCGCGCTGCTAATCGGCCGGCGCTTTCGCCTGGTGCACGTCATGATCGGCGGCGACACGGTGGAGGTGTCCACCTTCCGCGCCGCGGACACCGGCAACTCGGAGAAGACCGAGCACGGCCGGGTGCTGCGCGACAACGTCTTCGGCACCATCGAGGAGGATGCGCTGCGGCGAGACTTCACCGTCAACGCTCTGTACTACGACCCGGCTGCCGAGGACGTGATCGACTACCACGGCGGCCTGGCCGACCTGCGCAAGCGCCGGCTGCGCATGATCGGCGACCCCGAGGCGCGCTTCCGCGAAGACCCGGTGCGGATGCTGCGGGCGGTGCGCCTGGGCGCCAAGCTGGGCCTGACGCTGGATGCGGCCACGCGCGCCCCAATCAAGCGCCTCGCGCCCCTGCTGGAGCACGTGCCGCCGCCCCGCCTGTTCGAGGAGATGCTGAAGCTCCTGCTCTCCGGGCATGCCAGCGCCTGCCTCCGCCAGTTGCGCGAGGAAGGCCTCTCCAAGGGCCTGCTGCCGCTGCTGGACGTGATTCTGGAGCAGCCGCTGGGCGAGCGCTTCGTGACGCTGGCGCTAGCGCAGACCGATGACCGCATCCAGACCGGCCGCCCGGTGTCCCCGGCGTTCCTTTTCGCCGCACTGCTCTGGCACGAGGTGCTCTCGGCCTGGCGCGCGCGCGCGCGGCGCGGCGAGCGCTCGGTGCAGGCGCTTGAATCGGCCATGGACGAGGTGTTGGAGGTGCAGTGCGCCAAGCTCGCGATCACCCGTCGGCTCACCTCCACCATGCGCGAGGTCTGGGGCATGCAGCCGCGTTTCGAGCAGCGCTCCGGACAACGGCCGCTGTACCTGGTGGAATCGCCGCGCTTTCGCATGGCCTACGATTTCCTCGCCCTGCGCGCCGCCAGCGGCGAGGTGCCAGCCGATATCGAGACCTGGTGGCGCGC
>SXNB01000139.1 GCA_005777205.1 Burkholderiales bacterium
GCTTATGACGAAGAGAGTGAGGTGCTTTCTAGAAGCAAAACTGCGGTAATTATCTTAGGAAGTGGTCCCAATCGAATAGGTCAAGGAATTGAGTTTGATTACTCATGTGTGCACGCCTCATTTGCTTTACGAGAGGCAGGCTATGAAACAATCATGATTAACTGCAATCCTGAAACTGTGTCAACTGATTACGACACTTCAGATAGATTATATTTTGAGCCGTTAACTTGCAGCGCCTGGCGCGCGCGCTGGAGAAGGACAACTCGGTCAAGGTGATCGAGCCCAACAAGCGCCGCTTCGAGCTGCTCGCCGGGCGCGTCGAGCGCGCGCTGGTGCTGTCGGGGGACGCCACCGACGAGGCGCTGCTGCAGGAAGAGAACATCGACGAGATGGACCTGTTCATCGCCGTCACCAACGACGACGAGAACAACATCATGAGTTCGCTGCTTGCCAAGCGCATGGGCGCGCGGCGCGTGGTGTCGCTGATCAACCGCCGCAGCTACGTCGACCTGGTGCAGAGCGGGCAGATCGACATCGCGCTGTCGCCGGCGCAGGCGACCATCGGCCAGCTGCGGGCGCCCGTGCGCCGCGGCGACGTGGTGGCGGTGCACAGCCTGCGCCGCGGCGCGGCCGAGGCGCTGGAGGCGGTGGTGCACGGCGATCGCAAGTCCTGCCGGGTCACCGGGCGGCGGGTGGACGAGATCGAGCTGCCCCCGGGCAGCCTGATCGGCGCCGTGGTGCGCGGCGACGAGGTGCTGATGGCGCACCACGACACGCGCATCGAGGCCGGCGACCACGTCATCGTGTTCGTCTCGGACAAGAAGAGCCTGACGCGCGTGGAAAAGCTGTTCCAGGTGAGCGCCGGGTCCCTCTAGGATCCCCCCCCCTCGCCATGCACTTTGCGGTTGTCGTCAACCTGCTGGCCGTGGTGCTGGTGGCGTTCGCCTGCGCGATGCTGGTGCCGCTGGGCATCTCGCTGTACCTGGACGACGGCGCGGCGCGCGCCTACGACATCGCGATCCTGGCGACCGCGTTCGCCGGCGTGGCTGGATACCTGGTGACGCGCGGCCGGCCCAAGGCGCTGCAGGCGCGTGACGGCTTCGTCTTCGTCACGCTGGTGTGGACCGTGCTGCCGGCATTCGGGGCGCTACCGCTGCTCGCGTACATTCCCGGCCTGAGTTTCACCGACGCCTATTTTGAGGCGATGTCCGGCCTGACGGCGACCGGGGCGACGCTGCTCTCGGGCCTCGACCACCTGCCGCCCTCGCTCAATTTCTGGCGCTGCGCGCTGCAGTGGATCGGCGGCCTCGGCGTGATCGTGCTGGCGGTGGCGGTGCTGCCGCTGCTGGGGGTCGGCGGCCGGCAGTTGCTCAAGGCTGAAATCCCGGGACCGATGAAGGAGGCGCAACTGACGCCCCGGATCCACGAAACCGCAAAGGGCCTGTGGCTGGTCTACCTGGCGCTGACGCTCGCCTGCGCGCTTGCGTACCGCTGGGGTGGGATGGGCTGGCTGGACGCGGTGATGCACGCCTTCTCCACTATGGGGCTGGGCGGTTTTTCCTCTCATGACACCAGTTTCGCCTACTGGAACTCGCCGGTGCTGGAGGCGATCGCGGTGGCGTTCATGCTGGTGGCGGGGATCAGCTTTGTGACCCATTTCGCCGCGGTGCACCGGGCGAGCCCGATGCCCTATTGGCGTGACGCCGAGCTGCGCTTCTACCTGTTGCTGGTCGGCGCCAGCGTCGCGGTGGTCGCGGGGCTGCTGGTCATGGCCGGGACCTATGCCGACTGGGTGAGCGCCGTGCGCCATGCCGCGTTCCACGTGGTGTCGGTCGCGACCACGACGGGCTACGCGACCGTCGACTATTCGGCCTGGCCGGTGTTCGCGCCGCTGTGGATGCTGTTCATCGCGGCCTTCGCCACCTGCTCGGGTTCGACCGGCGGCGGCATCAAGATGATGCGCGCGGTGCTGATGGTGCGCCAGGCCACGCGCGAGCTGGAGCGCCTGGTCCATCCGCGCGCGGTGATGCCGGTGAAGCTTGGCGGCCAGGTGGTGGAGAACCGCATCATCTTCGCCGTGCTCGCCTACATGCTGATCTACGGCGCGACGCTGGCCGCGATCACGCTGCTCCTGACGGCCAGCGGCCTCGACCTGCTCACCGCGCTGACGGCCGCGGCCGCCTGTATCAACAACGTGGGTCCCGGCCTGGGGGCAGTCGGGCCGGCGGAAACCTACGCGCTGCTGTCGGACTTCCAGACCTGGATCCTGACCCTCGCCATGCTGCTGGGTCGGCTGGAGTTGCTCACGGTGTTCGTGCTCCTCACCCCGGCGTTCTGGCGACGCTAGCCGGCGTCACCGGCGCCCGGGACTAGTCGGCCGCCGCCAGCAGCAGCGCGATCAGCGCCCCGATTCCGGCCGGCAGGCCCCAGCGCTCCAGGCGCGACACCGAATCCCCCGCGATCACCTCTACCGGCACCGTGGTCAGCTCCAGCACCTGGTTGGTGGTGGAGTCCTGCAGCATACGGGTGAGGGAGTTCTTGCGTGCGGTGGCCATCACGATCTGGGTGCAGCGCAGGCGGCGGGCCTCGTCGACGATCGTCTTGGCGCGTTCGCCCAGCTTGTAGCTGGCGGCATGCGGCACGCCGTGCTGCTCGAGCAGGCGGCGCGCCGGGGCGAGAGCCTTCTCCGCCTCGTCGCGGTGCCAGTCATCGCGGTTGCGGCGGCTGACGAACTGCGCCACGTGCTGTGACAGGGGCGGCTGCACGTTGAGCAGGTGCACCTCCATCGCCGAGTCCTTGAGGAACTCATTGACGATGTGGCGCAGGGCGAACTCGGAGTTCTCGGAACCGTCTACGGGGACAAGCACGCGTTGCATGGCGGAATCTCCTGCGTTGGAATCGAGGGAAGCGTCGGCCGCCGCCTGCGCCTGCCGTAGCGCGGCCAGGCGGGCGGTGATGCGGGGTTCGAGGTGGCGGTGGTTGCGCACGAAGCCGGCCCACAGCACGCCGCCGACGACGGCGATGTAGGTCAGGGGGGGGCGATGACGCCGTTGCCGTTGACCGCGTCCTTCACCAGCGGCTCGTGCATCATCATCTTCGCGGCGGTCAAGGCCAGCACGCAGGCGCCGACGTAGACGATCACCGGGAAGCGCTCCACCCACTTCAGGATCAGGGTGGAGCCCCAAATCACGATCGGGATACTGATCAGCAGGCCGAGCACCACCAGGACGTAGCTGCCATGTGCGGCACCGGCGACCGCGAGCACGTTGTCCAGGCCCATCACGGCGTCGGCGACGACGATGGTGCGCATCGCGCCCCAGAAGTTGGTCGCCACCGGGCCGTGGCCGACCGACTGCTCCTCCTCCGGCAGCAGCAGGCGGTACGCGATCCACACCAGCAGTGCGCCGCCGACCAGCATCAGGCCGGGGATCTTGATCAGCCAGACCACGACCATGGTCATGGCGCTGCGCACCACAATGGCGCCGACGGTGCCCCAGACGATGGCTTTCTTCTGCAGCTGAGGCGGCAGGCTGCGCGCCGCGAGGGCGATCACGATGGCGTTGTCGCCGGCCAGGACCAGGTCGATGACGACGATGGCTGCCAGCGCGGAGAGGAATTCGACTGAGAACAGGTCCATGGGGGCTCCGGTTGCGATGCGGGTGCATTGTTGCCCTCCGCGGCGGCGATGAAAAGCTGACTTTTCGGATGCTTGGCATCGCGTTAAGCAATGGAATTGCCTTTCGCGACAATCATCGTTGCGTTTGGCAATGGATTGATCGCGATTGCAGGGACCGGATTCCTGTGCTTAAAACCTGCACGCAATGCGGGAGTAGCTTTAGGGCCATCCCGGCCCGGCTTCCAAGTCGTCAATTCGGTGCCCATAGCTTCAGGGCCCCGGCCTGGGAGGTTTCCGGAAACAGGAGACGAGCGAGACCTTTGCCTTAACTGGTAAAGGGTCGCGTGATCTGCCGCCCGCACGCGTACGGCGCTTCCTGCGCCACGGAATGCTCCCCCAGCTCGCCGTCTTCGAGTCCGCCGCCCGGCTCGGCAGCTTCCCGCGCGCCGCCGAGGCGCTGCATCTGGCCCAGCC
>SXNB01000140.1 GCA_005777205.1 Burkholderiales bacterium
CGAGATGGGCGAGGCCGCGGTGGCCGCTGCCAAGGCCATCCAGTACACCGGCGCCGGCACCGTGGAGTTCATCTCAGATCAGGATGGGCGCTTCTACTTCACGGAAATGAACACCCGGTTGCAGGTGTAGCATCCTGTGACGTAAATGATAACTGGCCAGGACCTGGTGAAATGGCAGCTGGCGGTGGCTGCGGGCGAACCGCTGCCGCTTGCGCAGGAGCAGCTCGCCATCCACGGCCACGCCCTCGAGGCGCGCATCTACGCCGAGAATCCGGCCAAGAAGTTCCTTCCCTCTTCTGGGACGCTGCGCCGGCTGCGCGCGCCAGTAGCCTGCGAGTTCCGCGTCGCAGCCGGCTACCTGCGCGTGGATTCAGGCGTGCGGGAGGGCGACACCATCTCGCCGCACTACGACCCCATGATCGCCAAGTTGATCGCGTGGGGCGAGACCCGCGTCGTGGCACTGGCGCGGCTGCGCGCCGCGCTTGCCGAATACGAGATCGTGGGCGTCTCCTCGAATGTCGAGTTCCTCGGCCGCATCGCCGCATCCAAGGCGTTCGCCGGCGCGGACCTCGACACCGGGCTCATCGAGCACTCGCGCGCCGAGCTGTTCCCCGTCGACGCTGGCGCCACCGACGAGGACCTCGCCGCCGCCGCACTGGCCGAACTGTTCGCCGAGCAGGACCATGCCACCGCCCAGGCGCGCGCCTCCGGCGATCCGCACTCGCCGTGGCACATCGCCGACGGCTGGCGCCTGAACCTGGGCTCGCACCACACCTTCGTCTTCGCCGAAGGGGAGAAGGAGCACCGGGTCGAAGTGCATTTCGGCGATACCGGCCTGCGCCTGTCGCTGGATGGCCGCGACCAATCCCTTGCCGGGGCCCGCGAAGGCGACGGATTGCGCGTCACCCTCGGCACCAAGACCTTCCGCGCCCGCGCCTTCCGCGACCGCGCGCAGTGGCACCTGTTCCGCGACGGCCTGCACCACGTGCTCGCGCTGCGCGACCCGGCCGCTGTCGAAGGCGAGGAAGCCGATGGCGGCTCGCTCGCCGCGCCCATGCCGGGCAAGGTCATCCAGGTGCTGGTGCAGGCGGGCGCGAAAGTCGCCCGCGGCGCGCCGCTGCTGGTGCTGGAGGCGATGAAAATGGAACACACCATCTCTGCGCCCCGTGCCGGTGTGGTGAAGAAGATCCTGTACGCCGCTGGCGAGCAGGTCGCCGAAGGCGCCGAGCTGCTGGTTCTGGAGGACGCGTGAACCAAGCAGGCAGACTGCTTGTCTCGCCCTGCATCAAGGTGTGCGTCATGGACGCCGAGGGCCGCTTCTGTGCCGGGTGCTTCCGCACGCTGGACGAGATCGCAACCTGGGCAACGATGGCTGAAGAGGATCGCGAAGCGGTCCTCGCGCGCTTGCCGAAACGACGCCAAGCCCCCACTATCCGGGCCGAGAAGGGTTAACCCATGACCCGCAAGCCCCGCATGATCCCGGTTCTCGCCGCCGCCCTATCCTTTTTCTCGGTGCCCGCGCTGTCGCAGGCCAATTTCCCCGAGCCTCCGATCCGCTTCATCGTGTCCTTCCCGCCCGGTGGCAGCTCTGACCTGGTCGTGCGCGCCATTGCGCCGCGCATGGCGGCACGCCCCCAGCGCTGATCGCGCGACTGAACGCAGAGGTGGTGGATGCGATGAAGGCGCCGGAGATCCGCGAGTGCCTGATGGCCGGCGGCGCAGAGCCGCAGACCAGCACGCCGGAGGAATTCGCCGCCTTCATCCGAGCCGAAATTCCGAAATGGGCGCGGGTGATCAAGTCGGCGGGCGTGGACCCGAACTAGACCTCTCAGAGATCGTCAAAGCGCCCGCTGCGCCCCTTGCCTGAGGCGAAGCGCGCGGCGCCCTCGGCGCCCTCGGCGTAATACGCGGGCACGCCGTTGTCCCACTCGTAACGCATCGCCTCACGCAGGGACTGCCCCTCCTGCTGGGATGCCGAGCGCCGGTCGGCGCGCAGGCAGGCCCGCGGGAAGCGCGCGATCTCGCGTGCCAGCGCTTCCGCGGCGGGACGCGACTGGCCTTCGGGCACCACGCGCTCGGCAAGCCCTATGTGCAGCGCTTCCTCCGCCTCCACCTTGCGCCCGGTCAGGATCAGGTCCAGCGCCCGCCCGCGCCCGATGATGCGCGGCAGGCGCACCGTGCCGCCGTCCACCAGCGGCACGCCCCAGCGCCGGCAGTAGACGCCGAAATAAGCGGTGGTTTCCATCACGCGCAAGTCGCACCACAGCGCGACCTCGAAGCCGCCGGCGACCGCGGGGCCAGCGACGGCGGCGATCACCGGCTTGTCCAGCTCCAGCCGCGTTGGGCCCATGGGACCACGCGGAGCGTGGTGGGGGCCGCGGGGCAGATTCCTGGCCACCTCGATTGGATAGCCAAGCTCGTCCAGGGCGCTAGCGTTGCCTGCCGCATGCTTGAGGTCGAATCCGGCGCAGAACGCGCCGCCCTCTCCCCACAGCACCGCCACCACGGCCTCCGGGTCGCGGTCAAACGCGGTGAACGCCTCTACCAGCGCCTCGGCACTCGCCGGGTCCATGGCGTTCCTCGCCTCCGGGCGTGAATGGATCACGGTCCACACCGCGCCCGCCTTCTCGATACGCACGGTCATGGTGCGTCCTTGCCGCGGGGGATCGCCTTGCCGCTGTCGCGCCACTTCACCGCGGCGTGGAAGCCATGCTCCTCGGCGTACTGCTTGAACCACACGCCCTCTGGCGAATGGCGTGTGATGCCGTCAAAGAGGGTCGCGATCATCTGCGTGCCGGCGAGGCCCATGTTGTCGTAGGCCTGGTTGATCATCAGCTTCTGCATCATGAGCTGGTTCTTCGGCACGCCCGCCATGCGCTTGGCCAGGGCATCCACCGCCGCGTCCAGCTTTGCCGCCGGCACCGCGTCATACACCAGGCCCCAGGCTTTCGCGGTGCGCCCGTCGATGGTGTCGCCGGTCAGCAGCATCCGCTTGGCCTTTAGCGACCCGGCCAGCGCCCCGGCGACGGTGTCGGCATTGACGTTATAGGTCTGGCCGTCCTCGGCTACGCCGATCGGGGCGATCACCGGCAGCCAGTCGGCGTCGGATTCGATCAGCCGGGTCAGCAGCTTGGCGTCCACCCGGGTCGGCTCGCCGACGAAGCCCAGATCGACCTCGTGCTCGATCATGCTGTCGGGATCGCGCTGGGTGCGCTGGGTCTTTTCGACGGTCAACAGGCCGGCGTCCTTCCCCGAAAGGCCGATGCCGCGCACGTCGGCCTCCTTGCCGGCCATGGTGATCCAGTGGGCGATCTCCTTGTTGACCGCGCCGGACAGGACCATTTCAGCGACCTGCATCGTGTCCTGGTCGGTGACGCGCAGGCCATCCACAAAGGCGGATTTCACCCCGGCCTTGTCCAGCATGGCGCTGATCTGGGGCCCGCCGCCGTGGACGACCACGGGGTTCACGCCCATCAGTTTCAGCAGGACGACGTCGGCCGCGAACTGTTTGGCCACGGC
>SXNB01000141.1 GCA_005777205.1 Burkholderiales bacterium
GAAGGCGAGCGGCACCTCGAAGATCCGCTCCACCTCGTTGGCGTCGGGCGCGAGTTCGAAGGGCGGGGCGACCAGCCCCACCACCGGCGTGACGCAGAATCCAGTGCTGGTGTGGTACTCAGGCAGCCGCCCCAGCAGTTCGACGTGCCGCGGATCGAGGCCGATCTCCTCGCGCGTCTCGCGCAGCGCGGTGGCTTCAGGACCGTCGTCATGCGGCTCAGCACGCCCGCCCGGAAAGGCCACCTGCCCCGAGTGCGACTTGAGGTGCGCGGTGCGCAGCGTGAACAGCACCGCGAGGCCCGCCTCGCGCGGGACGATCGGCACTAGCACCGAGGCCGGCGTCGCGGCCACGGGCCGGGTGCCGTAGTCGCCGTAGATGACCGCCGCGGGTGGCGGCACGCTGGCGAAATGGCGGCGCAGCCAGGCCGGATCCATCGCGCCGCCGACCTCGCTGGCCTGCGGCTGGCTCAGGGAACCAGGATCACCGATCCGGTGGTCTTGCGCCCCTCCAGGTCGGTGTGGCATTTCGCCGCGTCGGCAAGCTTGTAGATGCCCGTCGTCTCGATCTTCACCTTGCCTGACTTGACGATGTCAAACAGCGCGTTGGCGCGCGCCACCAGGTCCGCACGCGTGGCGATGTGCGTCGCCAGCGTCGGCCGCGTGACGTAGAGCGAGCCCTTGGTGGACAGGATGCCGAGGTTCACCGGGGGCACCACGCCGGAGGCGTTGCCGAACGAGGCGATCAGGCCGCGCGGCTGCAGGCAGTCGAGGGTCCCCTCCCAGGTGGACTTGCCCACCGAGTCGTAGACCACTGGCACGCCCTTGCCGCCGGTGAGCGCCTTCACCTTCTCGACGAAGTTCTCCTTCGAGTAGTTGATGACATGGGTGGCGCCGTGCGCCTTGGCAAGCGCGCACTTCTCGTCCGAGCCGGCGGTGCCGATCACCGTGACGCCGAGCGCCTTGAGCCATTGGCAGGCGATCAACCCGACGCCGCCTGCGGCCGCATGCCACAACACGGTCTCGCCTGCCTTCGCCGGGTAAGTGGTGAAGATAAGGTAGTGCACGGTAAGGCCCTTGAGCAGCATCGAGGCCGCCTGCTGATCGCTGATGCCCGAGGGGAGCTTAACCAGCCTGTCCGCCGACACCAGGCGCTGCTCGCAGTACGAACCAATCAGCCCGGTGTAGCAGACGCGGTCGCCGACCTTGAGTTCGGTGACGCCGCTCCCCACCGCTTCCACCACCCCTGCGCCCTCGTTGCCGGCAATCTGGGGCAGCGGCATCGGGTACAAGCCGGAACGCTGGTAGGTGTCGACGAAATTGGCCCCGATCGCCGTGTGGCGGATGCGCGCCTGCCCGGCACCGGGCTCACCAACCTGGACTTCGTCGACCTGCAGCACCTCGGGCCCGCCGTTCTTGTGGAAGCGAATTGCCTTTGCCATGTCTTGGTTCTCCTGTCTGGGTTCTCGAACTAGGGTTTTTTGTCGGCGTTGCCGCCCGGAGGGGTGTCCATGGTCATCGCCTGCTGCATCGCTGTCAACCCGGCCTTCTGCATTTCCAGGCCCTGGATCGACATGCGCAGCATGTTGAGGTTCATCGACAGCCACATCTCGACCGATTTCAGCTCGTCGATGCGCTTGTCGATCTCCCGTGGATCCATGCTCGGCATCGCCATGCCGGGCACCGGCACCCCGAGCGGCCCCCACAGGCGGCGGAACATCTCGAACGGGTCCTGCGGCGGCTTGGCGTCCTCGCTCATGTCGGTCCTCCGGTGAGGTCGGTGTCCTTGAAGAAGTCCAGCACTTCCTTCTCCCGCGATGCGGTGTCCTGGTAGCCCAGGTCGATCAGAGCGCGACAGAACGGCTCCTCGAACAAGAGGTATGAAGCGAGGTTAGAGCCGGAACGGTTGAGCGCCCCGGTGGGCCTGAGAATGAAGCGCACGCTGCGCGGCAGCTCATGCACGAAGCGCGCGGCGATGCGTTCGATCGGCTGCGAGGGCGTGATGAACAAGATCTTCACCGGCCGTAACGACATCCCAGCGGCGGCGAGCGTCTCCGCCGGCACCAGGCTGACGGTGCGGTTGATCCGTTCCAGGCGCTCGATGTCCACCGACAGGCCGTCGAGGAAGATCGAGTTGAGCGCGTGGCCCGCGATCTGTGCCAGCGACGGATAGATGTTGGAGCGGGCGCGCGCCTGGTCGAGGCTCTGGCGCCCGGTCCCCACCACCAGCACGCGATCCGCGCCCAGGTGCAGCGCTGGGCTGATGGGCGCGATCTGGCGCACCGAGCCGTCGCCGAAGTATTCGCGGTGCACTTTCACCGCCGGAAAGATGAATGGCAGCGCCGAGGAGGCGAGCAGGTAGTCCAGCTTCAGACTCACCGCGGCGCCGATCCGCTGGTTGCGCTCCCAGCCCTCCAGCCCCGAGCCGCCCTGGAAGAAGGTCACGCTCTGGCCGGTGGTGTAGCCCGAGGCGGTGACGCTGGCGGCATAGAGCGCACCCGAGTCGATGTGCTGCTGGATGCGTTCGAAATCGAGCGTGCGCTCCAGCATCTCGCGCAGTGGCGCGTTGTCCAGCAGCGAAACCGGGTTGTTGCGCGACAGCAGCATCATCGCCCCCAGCCAGCGCGCGCCGCTGCGCAAGATATTCGCGGTATCGGTGCGGTAGACGTGGTGGCAGTGCATGTTCTCCCAGACTTCCAGGAGGTTGGCCACACCGCGGGAGAAATGATCTGCGAACACCGCCAGCGTGGTGGTATTGATAGCGCCGGCAGAGGTGCCGCACAAGATCGGGAACGGGTTCTTGGCGGGGCTGCCGAGGATGTCGCGCACCGCCTTGAGCACGCCGACCTGGAACGCGGCCCGCGCGCCGCCGCCGGCCAGCACCAGTCCGGCGCGCGGCTTCATCAGAACAGCGAATGCTCCTGCCCACGCGGCGCGTTGGCATCGGCCACCGTGAGTGCGGTCAGGTTGACGATGCGCCTCACTGTGGCC
>SXNB01000142.1 GCA_005777205.1 Burkholderiales bacterium
CGCGAGAACCAGGCAACGATCATCGAGGCGAGCAGGCCCAGCACGATCTGCGCGACGATCATGGTCACGTAGTAGCCGATGCCCAGGCCGCGGTTGTTTTTCAGGATCACGCGGTCGACGACATAGCCGATGACGCGCGACAGGAAAAATACGAAGGTGTTCACCACCCCTTGGATGAGCGTGAGCGTGACCATGTCGCCATTGGCGACGTGCGCCACCTCGTGGCCCAGCACGGCCTCCACTTCCTCGCGGCTCATGGACTCCACCAGGCCAGTGGACACCGCCACCAGCGAGGCATTGCGCGAGAAACCAGTGGCGAAGGCGTTGGGCTCGCCGTCGTAGATCGCGACCTCCGGCATGCCGATGCCGGCCTTCTGCGACAGGCGGCGCACGGACTCGACCAGCCAGAACTCGGTGCTGCCTTCGCTGCCGTCGATGACGCGCGCGCCGGTGGACCACTTGGCCATCGGCTTGGAGATGAGCAGCGAGAGGAACGCGCCGCCGAAGCCGAACAGGGCAGACATCCCGAGCAGGGCCACCAGGTTCAGGCCGTTCTCGGTCAGGATGCGATCCAGGCCCAGCACGCTGGCGGCGATGGACAGCACGATCATGATCGCAATGTTGGTGGCGATCAGCAGGAATACCCGCTTCATTGAATCTCCTTGTTAAGTACGCGACTTTCGGAGCGAATCATACCGCAGGTTAGATGGGGGCTTTCCCAGCAAGTTCAATCACCTGTGCGCAGAAACCCTGCCCCCATCTCGGCTATGACATAGGTGGGCGCGTTGGTGTTCCCGGAAGTGATCCGCGGCATCACCGAGGCGTCCATGACCCGCAACGCGGCTACGCCGCGCACCCGCAGGCGGTCGTCCACCACTGCGGTGGGGTCGTTCCCCATCCGGCAGGTGCCGACCGGGTGGAAGATGGTGGTGCCCAGCTCGCCGGCGGCGGTCGCGAGCTCTGCCTCGGATTGCACAGCGGGCCCGGGCCGGAACTCCTCCGGCTGGTACTTCGCCAGCGCCTTTGCCGCCATGATGCGCCGTGTGAAGCGCATGCCGTCCACCGCGACCTTGCGGTCCTCCGGCGTGGACAGGTAGTTGAGCCGGACCTCCGGGTACGCGGCGGGATCCGGGGACTTGATCCGGACATAGCCGCGAGAGGTCGGCCGCAGGTTGCACACGCTGGGCGTGATAGCGGGGAAGGGGTGCAGCGGGTCGCCGAACTTGTCTAGCGACAGCGGCTGCACGTGCCATTCGATGTTCGGCGTCGGCTGCGACGGATCGCTTTTCGCGAACGCGCCCGCCTGGGACGGCGGCATGGTGAGCGGGCCGGTGCGAAACAGCAGGTACTCCAGCGCCATGGCGGCCTTGCCGAACAGGCTGTTGGCCAGCTCGTTCAGCGTGCGCACATTTTCCACCTTGTATTGCATCCGGATCTGAAGGTGGTCGTGCAGGTTGCCGCCGACGCCGGGCGAATCGCGGACTACGGGAATACCGAGGCCCTGCAGGTGGGCGCCAGGCCCAATCCCCGAAAGCTGCAGTATTTGGGGTGATCCGATCGCGCCGGCAGCGAGTACCACTTCCCTGTTCGCCGCCACGTATCGCTCGCCGCCGGCGCGAAACTCAACGCCCGTCGCGCGGCCGCTTTCGATTCGTACTCTGGTTGCCAGGGCCCCGGTGATGACTTTCAGGTTGGGCCTGGATAACGCCGGTCTGAGGAACGCATCCGCCGCACTCCACCTGCGCCCGCGCTTCTGGCTCATCTGGAAGTAGGCGCAGCCGAAGTTGTCGCCGTGGTTGAATTCCTTGATAGAGGGAATCCCGCATTCGGCCGCGGCCTCTCGCCAAGCGTCGATCACGTCCCACTGCACGCGTGGGTCCTCGATGTAAAGGTCCTGCTCGACCCGCTTGAACACCGGCAGCACTTCGTCCCAGGACCAGCCGCGGTTGCCCTGACTCGCCCAGTGGTCCCAGTCTTCCTTCTGGCCGCGCATGTGGATCATGGCGTTGATGGAAGAGCATCCGCCCAGCACCTTACCGCGGGCGTAGTGGATGGAGCGGTTTGCCAGGTGCTCGTCGGGCTCGGTCTTGTAGCACCAGTCGGTACGCGGGTTGGCGATGGTGTACAGGTACCCAACCGGGACCTTGATCCAGAAAAAGTCGTCCTGGCCTCCGGCTTCCAGTAGCAGCACCGACACCGAGGGATGGGAGGAGAGTCGATTCGCGAGCAGGCACCCGGCGCTGCCGGCGCCGACGATGACGTAGTCAAATGCGGCGGGCGTGAGGTTCATGACTGACAGGCTGACACATTGAAGCCTATCCTAATCGCTTCGGCGTGGGATAAAGGAACGCCGTGGTCAGTCCATGATGGGCGCTGGGTTCCGATCTGTCGTTGTAGATCGATTCAGCCTGGCCATTGCTTTCCGCACTGCGGCGAACTGTGGCCGGAGGTCAGCTTCCGACCCGAAGCCGTCATTCTCCGGTAGCCCCCGCCAAGCGCTCGGCCAAAGCAGAGCGCAAGGCGCTCACCCATACCCTGAACAACGGTTCGCCCGCGCACGGCTTGCGCACGTTGCTCAAGGAACTCTCAACCATCGCGCGCAACACCTGTCGCACCCCCAACAGTGCTGCAGATGCGCACACCTTCACAATCGTCACGCGCCCAACTCAGACGCAGCAGCGCGCACTCGAATTGCTCGAAACCATCCGCGTGTAGCCAGAAGCAACACACCCGAAATGAACTCAAGCCCCCGAGCTACAAGGGAAATTCGCTCAACGATCGCAGGAACTTCGGATTAGCCAATTGGCCTTGCTGCGCTCGCCGCTGGCGCAGAAGCCGGCTCAGGCCGGGGCGTACTGCCGTACTGCTTCGGGTCGGCATCGAACAGGCGCTTGTTATCCGCGCTGGCGAAGCGGTAGGTATCGCCGTCGAAAACCGACTTCAGTGCCGGATCGCCCTTCAGCGGCGCGGTCGAGGTGAAGTAGGACACCGGGTCGTTGCCGCGCAGCATCAGGCGCTCGTCGGCGCCGTCGTGGACCGTGTTGTGCCCGGTGCCTCATCCCGAGAGCAGCGCGGCGAGGAGGAGCAGGACGATTATGATGACGGGGACTCTCCGGTCAGGTGCAGAAGGTTCAGGATCTCGGCGTGGCGCCGATTGAGCTGGTCTTCGCTCGCCGCGCCCATGTTGATCACGGCGTAGCGGTAGCTGCCCAGCCATTTCATCTCGCGCGCCAGGGCTTGGCCGCGCTTCAGGTACAGCATGATCGCGGCGTCCGGGTAGCGTGCCTTGACACTTGCGACATCCGCTTCGCGTGGCTCACGCGCCAGGGGACGGCCGTCGAAGCGACGCGAAACGAGGCTGGCGGCGATAGCGCATCCAGTGGGCGCGCGGCTTGTGTCCGGCTCGGCGCCGGTACACAAATCGAGCAGTATGCGGTGCGAGTCGATGCCGTCAACGCGCTGGTACAAGCCCGCCAGCTGCGAGGCGAGGCGGGGGTTGACCTCGATGATGACAATTCGGTCGGTGCGGGGATTCCAGAACAGCTCGATGTTGAAGAAGCCATGGCGATAGCCCATCCTGGTGAGCAGCAGCTCCGCCAGCTCGCGCATGCGCTTCTGCACCGCGGGCGGGACGTGCGAAGGGTAGACGAAGCGCTCGAAGGCGTCGGTGCCCGGGAACATCACCGCGTCGCTCAGTCCCAGGAACGTGACGCGGCCTTCGCGCACATACCCGTCCACGTTGACCTCCATGCCCTCCACCGGCTCCTCGGCGATGAGGTGGTGCGCATCGAGCGTGTAGTCGGTGTAGGCCGGCATGAGGTCGTTGAACGGCTTCACCAGGCGCCGGATGATGAGCTCCTCCAGCATTGAGAACGACAGGTGGCGGCGCAGTTCCTCGAATCCGGAGACGCGGCGCGCAAGCACCGAGAAAGTGGCGCGCACCGGCTTGACGTAGAACGGGAACGGCAGCCCGATCTGTTCCGGTTCCAGGATGCCATAGGGAAAGACGGAGAACGCGGGCACCGCGCCGGGGGCGATGCGGCGCTGCTCCAGGCGAGCGTAATACTTATGCTGCACGGTCACCACCACCGCCGGCGGCGTGCCGGGCAGTCCCAGGCGCTCGGCTACCGCAGCCGCGATCAGAGCGCCGAAATACTCGTTGTTGCTGAACACGCCGTCGATCCGGCCGCGCCAGCGCTCGACCAACTCGTCGACAAACGCGCGTGCATCGAAGGTCATGAGGCGCGCGTTCGACGGGAAGCGGAACAGGTCGAAGCCGGCCTCAACGAACTCGTAGTCCTCGTAGCTGCCGCGGGCGAAGGCCTCCCGGTCCCATTCCTTGGGGAAGACGACCAGAATCCGCTTGCGCGACTTCGTCATCCCGGACCGGCGGCGGGGTGCACCGTACCGCGCGCAAGGTAGTTGGTGCCGAAGAGGACCGGCTCGACCCGCAAGTCCGGCACGTAGGCCTGCAGCAGGCGCCAGGGCGCGTCCAGTCCGGCCAGCGTGGTGACGTAGGGCCTGGCCTTCAGCACGCGGTACAGGCGCAGCGGGAACAGCCACCGCGAGGGATGCTTGATCCCGGCGACGGCGACGCGGGCACGCGGACGTGCCCGGGCGAAGATGCGTTCCAGCGCCGGGGGCGACTGCAGCACGTCGTGGGTGTAGTTGAACAGGATGGCGTCCAGCGGCGCGCCCGGGTCGGCCTGCTCCATGGGCGCCTGGACCAGGCTGACGTTGTCCCAGCCGGCGGCGGCGGCCCGCTCCCGGGCCAGGGCGATCATCTCCGGGCTGACCTCGATGCCGATGACGCGGCCCGAGGGGCCGACCGCCTCGCGCAGCAGGGGCAGTGACAGGCCGGTGCCACAGGCGACGTCCAGCACCGTGTCGCCAGGGGTAAGCCTGAGCAGGGCGAGCACGCGCCGGCGCAGGGCCATGGTGCGCCGGGCGCTGGCGTCATAGCCGGCGGCGTGCAGGCGATACTTCTCGATCGCAAGGGCCGGGTCAGGCTGCAGGATCAGTGCTCCGCTTATTTGCGCCGCCGTCATGGCAGGGTGGTTGGCGCCGGGCTGTCGTTCATGACGCGGCGAACAGCAATAGTGGCGCTTTAGTCCGGCGGCCGGTCTCCCGTCGCCGAAGGTTTTCAGGAGCTATGATAGCGGATCAAATGGAACTACCCTCGATCCTTCCGCCCGGCGGCACCGGGAACGCGACAATGATCGTGGGCGAAGTGCACACTGCGCCGCGCGTCGGCAGCGGCCTGGTGCACGTGCTCGCCACGCCAGTGATGATCAACCTGTTCGAAGCTGCCGCGCTGGACGCGGTGGACCAACACCTGCCGGCCGGCTACCAGAGCCTTGGCACGATCCTCAACGTACGCCATATCGTGGCGACGCCGGTCGGGATGAAGGTACGCGCGCGCGCCGAGGTGCTGCGGGTCGAAGGGCGCACCGTGTTCCTGAAAGTCGAGGCGCACGACGAGAAGGACCTGATCGGCGACGGCCTGCACGAGCGCGTTGTGGTCAACGTTGAGAAATTCAGCCAGCGCGTGCAGCGCAAGCTCTCGAAATGAAGGCAGGCACATGAAGGCAGACATTGCAGTCATCGGCGCCGGCATCGTCGGCGTCTGTGTCGCCCTGCACCTGCAGAAACGGGGACGAACCACGATTTTGCTGGATCGCCGCGGCGCGGCGGAGGAGACCTCGTTCGGTAACGCCGGCCTGATCCAGCGCGAGGGCGTGGTGCCCTACGGCTTCCCGCATGACTTCGGCGCCCTGCTGCGCTATGGCCTGAACCGCACCATCGACACCCATTACCACCTCACCGCGCTGCCCGAGATCGCGCCGTTCCTGTGGAAGTACTGGACCCATTCCCGCAAGGAGCGCCACGCCGAGATCGCGCGGCTGTATTCGAAGCTCATCGAGCATTGCGTGGTCGAGCACGACGTGCTCGCGGCCGAGGCGGGCGCCGCCGCGCTCATCCGGCGCGACGGCTGGATCCGCGCTTTCCGTACCGAGGCGAAGCGGGACGCCAGCTTCGCCGAGGCGGAGCAGTGGAAGCGCGAGTTCGGCGTCTTCCACCGGACCCTGGATGCGCGCGGGCTGCAGGAATTGGAACCCCACCTCGCGCCGGTGCTCAGCGGTGGCCTGCACTGGACCGAACCCACCACGGTGACTGACCCCAATGCGCTCGCGCTCGCCTATCTGAGGCGCTTCGAGGCCCTGGGCGGGCGCTTTGTGCAGGGCAATGCGGCGTCGCTGGAGGAAAATGGATCGGGCTGGCGCCTGCGTACCGCTGAAGGCCCGGTCGAAACCGGCGCCGCCGTGATCGCGCTCGGTCCCTGGGCCGATATCGTCACGCGGATGCTGGGCTACGATCTGCCGCTGGCGGTGAAACGCGGCTATCACATGCACTACCGCGCCGCGGGCGTGGCGAAGCTCAATCGTCCTGTCCTCGACAGCGAGCGCGGCTACTTGCTCGCGCCGATGGCGGGCGGCATCCGCCTGACCACCGGCGCGGAGTTCGCTTTGCGCGATGCGATTCGTACACCGGTGCAGTTGAGTCGCGCGGAGCCGATG
This sequence comes from Burkholderiales bacterium, assembly GCA_005777205.1. Taxonomy (GTDB): domain Bacteria; phylum Pseudomonadota; class Gammaproteobacteria; order Burkholderiales; family SG8-39; genus RBG-16-66-20. Next base: position 6,579 of record SXNB01000142.1, read on the forward strand.
GCCCGGGAACTGTTCCCCCTGGCTGAACGCGTGGACACCGAACCCTGGATGGGCGCGCGGCCCTGCACGCCGGACATGATGCCCATCATCGGGCCCGCCCCTCGGCACGGAAATCTCTGGTTCGCCTTTGGCCATGCCCACCATGGGCTGACGCTGGGGCCGGTCACCGGGCGCCTGATTGCGGAGATGGTGACTGGGGACAGGCCGTTCGTGGATCCGGCGCCGTATAGGGCGGAACGGTTTTGATGCGCAAGCACTGACCCGCCATGTCCCTCTCCCAGCGCCTCCTCACCCTCGCCAACCCCGACCGCAGCCGCTGGCAACCCATGCTCGGCGGCCTCGCGATCGCGCTCGCCTGCGTCCAGGCCGTGACCTTCCTCAAGCCGGCCGAGCCGCTGTACTCGATACTGGTGACCCTGGCTCTGGTGGCCTGGATCGTGGGCGCCTTCGCGGCGGCGGGCTACGTGCGCTACTACTTCGGCAAGGAACTGAACAAGGACCGGATCAGGAAGGACAATTAGGGCCGCCAGACAGGGTAAATGTAACCGATCGGTTACATACAAGCCCTTTTATTCCTGCGCGGGCATTGCTCCAGCCTCAGCCTGGCTGCCCTCTGGCTCGTTCACCCGTGCCACGCCGAAGTCGGCCAGCTTGGCCCGCATCCCCGCGGCGATCATGACGTTAGCCGGCTTGATGTCGCGTTGGACGATGCCGGCCTCGTGCGCGCACTCCAGCGCGTCCAGCAGCTCGGTCATGAGGCGGACGATGGTCTTGAGGTCGAAGCGCTCGCCGTCGTCGAAGTAGCTCTTCAGTTCCTTGCCCTGGACGAACTCCATCACGATGTAGGCGAGTTCGCCCTCGGCGCCGAAGTCCTAGACCTGGATGATGTTCGGGTGGTTCAAGCGAGCCACCGTACGCACCTCGCGCTCGAAGCGTACCGACACCATCCGCGCGGCCTCGGGATCGAGCTTCGTGGTGAGGATGGTCTTGATGGCGACGCGGCGATCGAGGCCCGGGTCCAGGCCGTCGTAGACCGGTCCCATGGCGCCCTGGCCCAGATCATCGAGCCCAGCATGGCGAAGGCGACCAGCGAATAGACGGCCTGGTAGGTCATCTCCCCCATGGCGCCGGCGAGCGCGCCGCGCAGTGGTGTGCTGGAGACGAAGTGCGTCGCCAGGAACGCGGCGCAGGCGAGGACGAACGGGTTCATCAGGCGAGCGCCCGGGTCACGATCTCGGCGACGTCGCGCGACAGGCCGTCCGCGGCACGGATCCGCTCAAGGTGGCGGCGGGCGTGAGCCTGCCGGCGAGCGTCGAATTTCCTCCAGCGGTCGAAGCCGCGCGCCATGCGCGCCGCGACCTGCGGGTTAAGCTTGTCCAGCGCCAGCACCTGGTCGGAGAGGAACGCGTAGCCGCCGCCGTCGGCGCCGTGGAAGCGAACGTGGTTCGCCGAGAAGCCGCGGATGAGCGAATACACCTTGTTCGGCACCTTGATGTCGAAGGCCTCATGGCCCAGCAGTTCGCGCACGCGCGCGAGCGTTCCGGGCAGGCGCGAGGTGGCCTGCACCGCCAGCCACTTGTCGACCACCAGCGGTTCGTGCTTCCACTTGCCGTAGAACGAATCGAGGGCGATGGTGCGCTGCATCGCGTTCGAATTAGCGAGAAAGCCGAGGGCGGCCATGGATTCGGTCATGTTGTCCGACTGGCCATACTGCTCGTAGCACAGCGCTACCAGGTCCGTAGTCTCCAGTTCCATCAGGTAGCCCAGCGCCAGGTTGCGTAGCGCCCGGCGGCCGATCGCGGCCGCATCCGGCGAATAGGGTCCCTTCGACTCCATGGCGCGATAGGCAGCGAGCAGTTCGGACTTGAGCGCGCCGGCGAGCGCGCGGCGCAGGCGGTTGCGCGAGGCGTGCAGCGCATCCGGGTCCACCGGGTCCCTCTGCTCGGCGAGGAAGGTTTCCGAGGGCAGGGCAAGGGCCTCGGCGGCGAAGGCCGGGTCGGGGTCGGAGAGCAGCTTGCGCGCGGCATCGATGAAGGCAACGGGTGGCTGGCCGTCGCGCTCGAGGATGATCGTCGCCGCGAGCCGCTGGCTGGCCTCCCAGCGATTAAACGGATCATCGTCGTGCGCCATCAGGTGCAGCAGTTCGTCGTCCGTGTAGTCGTACCGCACGATCACCGGCGCCGAGAAGTCGCGCAGCAGCGACGGCGACGCGCCGGCCGGGGCGTTGAACACCAGCGTCTCCTGACGCTGTTTCAGCGAATGCAGGCGCTCGTCCTTGCCAACTTTCACGGCGAAAGGAATATGGAACGGCGGTTCCATGGACTGCTTCACCTTGAGCGTGAAGCGCCCATCTTTCCACTCGCCCGTGCAATCCAGCATCGGCGTGCCGGCGACGTCGTACCAGCGCCGGAACTGTGACAGGTCGATCCCGGACGCATCTTCCATCGCCTGCACGAAATCGTCGCAGGTTACCGCTTGCCCGTCGTGGCGCTGGAAGTACAGCTTCATTCCGGCCTGGAACTTCTCCTCGCCCAGCAGCGTGTGCTGCATGCGCACCACCTCCGCGCCCTTCTCGTACACCGTCATGGTGTAGAAGTTGCGGATCTCCATGTAGGACTGCGGCCGCACTGGGTGCGCCATCGGGCCGGCGTCCTCCGGGAACTGCGCCGCACGCAGGTTGCGCACCTCCTGGATGCGCGACACCGCCCGCGAGTAGGTGTCGGCGCCGTATTCCTGGTCGCGGAACACCGTCAGTCCTTCCTTCAGCGACAGCTGGAACC
>SXNB01000143.1 GCA_005777205.1 Burkholderiales bacterium
CGCGCTGCGAGCGCGAGTCGTTCAGGTGGTGGACGAGGATCAACGGTCGCCTATCCGACGATCCGTACCAGCGCGACCGTGGTGTTGTCGCGCGCCTTCGCCTCCAGCGCCGCCGTCATCAGCGCCTCGCACGAGGCGACCAGGTCCGTGCCGATGAGCGAGCGCATCTGCTCCTCGGGAAGCGTTTCGTACCAGCCGTCGCTGCACCGCAGGTAGGTGCTACTCGCGACGCAGGGTTCCTTGTGCAGGTGTGGCTCGATGTCGGTGAAGGTGGGCCGCCCGCCGTAGCACTGCAGCAGCTTGGTGGAGCGCTCGGCCTCGCCGCCAGACTTCGACTCCGGCGAGAACGAGTCATCGGTAAAGAGCTGCGCCAGCCCCTTGTCGAGCACCTTTTAGGCGCGGCTGTCGCCGACATTGAAGACGGTCAGGCCGCGGCCATGAATCACGATGCCGACCGCGGTGGAGCCCATCCCGGCGAGCTCCGGTTTTTCGCCGACGGTGGAGTAGAGCTCGGCGTTCACTGCGCGAAGCGAGCCGGCGACCTTGTTGGCGCTGAAGGCGGGCAGCCGGCGCGCCAGCCCGCGCGCGACCAGGAGGCTCGCCTGGTCGCCGTCGTTGTGCCCGCCCATGCCGTCGACAACGACGCAGGCGAAGGGCAGGTCCAGCTCGTATTCGAAATGGCGTGCGACCTCCATCGTCTTCTGGGACAGCCAGTAGGCGATATCGATGCAATCCTCGTTTCGCTTGCGCACGGTGCCGCGGTGGGTGATCCCGGCGGCCTCGACCTTCAGCGTCATCTTCCAAATTCCTTTTCCTGCAGCGCCCGCCACATTAGCTTGCCCGATCCGGTGCGGGGCAGGGCCTCGATAAACTCGATCTTGCGCGGAACCTTGTAGGCGGCCATTTTCGTGCGCGCCCAGTCCAGGATCTGGTCCCCGCTCGCATTCTCGCCCGGCTTGAGCACGGCGACCAGCTTTACCGTCTCACCCCGGCGCTCGTCCGGGGAGGCGATGATGCAGCATTCCTTGATCGCCGGGTGCTGGTACATGGCGGCTTCCACCTCCGCGGGCCAGACTTTGTAGCCGGCGGCATTGATCATGCGCTTCAGGCGGTCGGAGATGAAGAAAAAGCCGTCCTCGTCGATGCGGCCCAGGTCCCCGGTGCGGAAAAACTGTTTGCCATCAACGGCGCACCAGGATTCCCGGTAGGCCGGGTCGTTCTTCCAGTACCCCGTGAGGAGCTGCGGGCCGCGGACCACGATTTCGCCCTGCTCGCCGGGTCCGAGGACCCTGAAGGTGGTGGGATCGACCACTAGGGACTCGGTGTCGAAAGTGGGGATGCCCAGGCATTGCTGCTTCGGCAGTTGTGGCGGATTGATGTGCGTCTGCGAGATGGTCTCGGTCATGCCGTAGCCCTCGATGTAGCGCACGCCGCAAAGGTCGTAGAGTTTTTGAGCGATCGCCTCGGGCATGGCGGCGCCGCCGCCGAAGATCCATTTCAGGGACTTGACATCGTGCTTCAGCGCCTCCGGGTGCGATAGCAGGTCCACCACCATGGTCGGCACGTTGTCCCAGTGCGTGCAGCGGTGGCGCTCGACCAGGCGCGCCGCCTCCAGCGGGTCCCAGCGGCGCTGGATCACCATGGTGCCCGCGGCCCACACGGTAGCGAGAAAGCTGTGGACGAGGCCGGTGACGTGGAAGAAAGGCGCGGTGGCGAGGGCCACGGTGGCTTCGGTGATGTGCTTCCAGGCCGCGGCGCCGGCGATGTTGTGCAGCACGGTGGCATGCGTATGCATGCAGCCCTTGGGCTTACCGGTGCTGCCCGAGGTGTAGGGCATGAGGCAGAGGTCGTGGTGCTGCGAGCGTAACGGCGAGGGCGTGGCGGTCCTGAGCGGCGTCTCGCCGATGACGACGAGGTGATCCAGGTCGAGGCCGTCGAAGCGTTGCGCCGTCTCCGGCTCCGTGATCGCGACTCGCGCGTCGCTGTCGGCGAGGTAGTGCGCGAGTTCGGCGGAAAGGTTCATCGGCCCCACCGGCACCACGACCGCGTCGGCGCGCAGGATGCCGAAGAAGGCGACCACGAAATCGCTACCGTTCTGCAGATCGAGCAGCACGCGGTCTCCGCGTTTTACGGCGCAGGCCTGCTGCAGGTGCCCGGCGAGTATCTCGGCGCGGCGCCGCACCTCGCTCCAGCTGAGGACCTCATCGCGAAAGAGGGTCGCGGGCTTTTCCGGAAACCTGAGCGCGGCGCGTTCCAGCATTGCGCCCAGGGTCATTTCTGGCGCGCGCAGGCTGCGCGGCTGGTGCACCGGCCAGTGGCGGAAGTGCCGTGCCTCCATCAAAGCTTGCGGAGGTCGGGAGCCCGGTAGGGGTGGGTGGACTCGAAGGCGCGGGCGGCGCGCAGGACGAGGGCGTCTAAGTAGCGCGGGCCGACAATGTGCAGCCCTACTGGCAGGCCGGCCTTGGTCAGACCGCAGGGCACCGTGGCGGCGGGCTGCTGGGTGAGGTTGAAGGGGTAGCTGAACGGTGTCCAGTCGGTCCAGCGCTTTTCCTTCATCAATCCGGACACCTCTCGCCCCGCCTTGAACGCGGGCAGGGGTACCGTGGGCGTCACCAGCAGGTCGAAGCGCGAGTGGAAATGGTTCATGAGCTCGCCCAGCGCGCCGCGCCGCTTCATCGCGTCCAGATATTGCGCGGTGGTCACTTTCTCGCCGTCGCGGGCGACCTCGAGCAGACCCTTGTCCATGAGCTTGCGCTTCGCCGCCGGAATGCCCCGCACCACCGAGGCCGCGCCCGGGAACCAGTGTTCCGCGAACAGCTGCAGCGCGTCGTCGAAGCCGGGGTCCTCGTTCTCGACGATGGCGCCAAGGTCACTGAACGCACGCACCGCCTTCTTCACGATCTTCGCCACCTCTGGGTCCACCTGCGCGTAGCCTAGGTCCGCCGAGTACGCGATGCGCAGGCCCTTGACGCCATCCTCCAGCCCGACGCGGTAGTCGCGCGGGTCCCAGGGCAGCGAATGCCAGTCGCGCGAATCGGGCAGCGTGATCACGTTCATCATTAGCGCCGCGTCCGCCACGCTGCGGGTCATCGGGCCCGCGTGCGCCACGGTGCCCATGGGCGAGAGCGGCCAGGCGGGCACCCGGCCGAACGAGGGCTTGATGCCGACGAGGCCGGTGAAGGCGCAGGGAATGCGGATGGAGCCACCGCCGTCGGTGCCGACGGTGAGCGGGCCCATGCCCGACGAAACCGCCGCCGCGCCGCCGCCAGAGGACCCGCCCGGGGTCATCTTCGGGTTCCACGGATTGCGCGTGATCCCCGATAGCGGCCCGTCGGTGACGCCCTTCCAGCCGAATTCCGGGGTCGCGGTCTTGCCCAG
>SXNB01000144.1 GCA_005777205.1 Burkholderiales bacterium
CAAGACGGCGGACTGGGTTGTGGACCTGGGTCCCGAGGGCGGCGACGGCGGCGGCACCATCGTCGCCCAGGGTACGCCGGAGGTCGTTGCCGCGGTCGAGGCGAGCCACACCGGGCGTTACCTGCGCCGGGTGCTGGGGCCGGCCGCCGCCTAGGCCGGCGCCAGCACCGGCGCCTCGCCCGCAGCGCCCCGCCAAGCCAGCGTGCGCCGGTGAAAGCCTGCGAGACTGGCGCGGTGCCCGATGGAAACGAACGTCGTCCCGGGCAGCCGCTGCGGCAGCAGCGCATAGAGTTCCGTCTGCGTCTCCTCGGGCAGGGATGCAGTGGCCTCATCCATGAACAGCCAGTCCGGCCGGTTGATGAGCGCGCGCGCGAAGGCAAGGCGCTGCTGCTCCCCGCCCGAGAGCAGCTGCGCCCAGTTTTCCTCGCGCGAGAGGTTGCCGGCGAGGTGCGCGAGACCGGTCGCGCGCAGCGCCTCGCGTGCGACCTCGTCGGATATTTTCGCGGCATCCTCCGGGTAGCACGCCGCATGCTTCAGGCTGCCCATGGGCAGGTACGGCTTCTGCGGCAGGAACAGCAGCTTGGCGCCGCACGGCACGGTGATGCGGCCCTTCCAGTACGGCCAGATCCCCGCAAGGGCGCGGAACAGGGTCGATTTGCCGGAGCCCGAGGGCCCGGTGACCAGCACCGGCTCGCCCGACTTGAATGCCAGATCCATCGGCGCGAGCAAGCGCCGTCCTTCGGGCAGCGACAGTTCCAGCTGCTGTAGCGCCAGGCCCTCGGCCTCAATGCGATCGCCGTCCAGGCGCTCGGCCTCCTCCCGTGCCCCCTGCAGCGCCTCGGTGAAGCTGGTGAGGCGGTCGACGGTGGCCTTCCAGTTGGCGAAGGCGCCGTAGGCATTGATGAACCAGGACAGCGCGCCCTGTACCTGGCCGAAGGCGGAAGCGATCTGGAAGATACCGCCCAGCGGCATCTGGCCAGAGAAAAAGCGCGGTGCGGCAACGATGAACGGGAAAATGATCGCGATCTGCGCGTAGAGTACGGTGAACCACGTGAGCTGCTTTTGCTTCAGCATCTTCTCCCACCACACTGAAATGACGTCGGCGAAGCAACCACGGAAGTTCTGCGCCTCGCCCGCCTCGCCCCGGTACAGCGCCACGCCCTCGGCGTTCTCGCGCAGGCGCACCAGCGCGAAGCGGAAGTTCGCCTCGTTGCGCTGCAGGTCGAAGTTGATCCCGATCAGGCGCCGGCCGATGAGGTGCGTGAGCCAGGTGCCGACGACCGCGTACGCGAGCGCCGCCCAGACCATGTAGCCGGGAATCTCGATGCCGAACAGCGTCGCCGGCCCCGAGATGGCCCACAGGATGCCGACGAAGGACACCAGGGTCACCACCGCAGAGAGCAGGCCAAGGGTCAGCGTCAGCGTGAGGTCGACGAAGATGTTAAGGTCCTCGGCGATGCGTTGGTCCGGGTTGTCGGTGCCCTTGTCCAGCAGCTGCAGGCGGTAGTAAGCGCGGTCCCTCAGCCAGTCGGCGAGGTAGCGCTCGGTGAGCCAGGTGCGCCACTCGATGAACAGCATCTGCTGGAAGTACTGGCGGTAGACGCCGGTGATGATGAACATGAGCGCGAGCAGCGTGAACATGCCCAGCTGGCGGAAGAATTCTGCCTGGTCGCGAGACTCGAAGGTGTTGTAGAAGTCGCGGTTCCAGCTGTTGAACAGCACCTCCAGCCACACCAGCGTCAGCGCGAGGCCCACCACCGTACCGAGCAGGACCAGGCCCTTGCCGCGCTCCTCCGAGACCCAATAGGGGCGCGTCAGCGCCCACAGCGTGCGGAAAAAGCGCTTCTTCGGCATTGCGTTACCTCTTTGGAGACTGGCGGTTCGCGAGCCCGTTTACAGAACGACCGCAACGGGGCCAGAATTGTCCCATGCACCAGCAGGTCTATCGCTTTGATCCGCCTGTGAAGCACCGCGCGGAACCTCGCGCAAACCACTGTGCGAATCACCGTGCGAATCATCTTTTTGTCTTCCTGCACGCGAGCGGCGCCGGCGCCCGTTCCATGATCCCCGCGGCGTTCAAGTTCCAGGGCCGCTTCCCCAGCGCCGCGCTGGTGGTGCCCAGCGGCTTCTCGCTTTACGGCAGCCAGGGCGAGGGCGAACACGGCCAGCAGTGGTTCTCGACCCGGGGCCTGAACGACGACAACCGCATGGCACGCGTCTCGGCGATCCTGCCGCGCATCGAGCAGCTGGTGCGCCTTGAGCAGACGCACTACGGCGTGCCGCTGGAGCGCACCGTGCTGATCGGCTACGCGCAGGGGGGCACCGTGGCACTCGAGACAGCCAAGGCCTTCCCCGGCCTGGCCGGCGCGGTGGTGGCCTACTCGGCGCGCTTCGCGCGCCTGCCGCGTGCCGGCAGCCGCATCGGCACCCGCTTCCACCTGGTGCACGGCGAGTTCGATTCCGTGGTGTCGCGTGTCCACGCCGAGCGCGCCGCGCGCGTGCTCGCCGGCCTGCACGTGCCGGTGACGCTGGACATCATCGAGAATCTGGGCCACGCGCTCAGCCACGAGGCGATCTGCCGCGGCTCGCTGCGCCTGCTGCAGGGTATCTACGAGGGGCGCCGCGCCACACTGCACTGAGGCTAATGTAACCGATCGGTTACATCAGCACACCTTCTAGGGCCCCAGCTCGGCGAGAGCTTGGAACCACGCCAGGGCTTCCGGGTTGGCGAGCGCGTCGGTGTTGCCCACCGGCATCCCGTTCACCACCGAGCGCACCGCCAGCTCCACCACCTTGCCATTCTTGGTGCGCGGAATGTCCGGCACCTGCAGGATCTTCGCCGGCACGTGCCGCGGCGTGGTGTTAGCCTTGATGCGCGCCTTGATTCTCTCCACCAGCGCATCGTCGAGATCGAACCCGGGTCGCAACCGCACGAACAGCACCACCCGGGTATCCGTCGGCTGCTCGGGCGGCCACAGCTGCCCGATGGCGACCGATTCCTCGACTTCGTCGATCTTCTCCACCTGCCGGTAGATCTCGGCGGTGCCAATGCGCACGCCGCCCGGGTTCAGCGTCGCGTCCGAGCGCCCGTAGACGACCATGGTGCCGCGCTCAGTGAGCTCGCACCAGTCTCCGTGCGTCCACACGTTCGGGAAGCGGTCGTAGTACGCGGCGCGGTACTTCTCGCCACCACGGTCGTTCCAGAACCCGAGCGGCATGGAGGGCAGCGGCTTGGTACAGACCAGCTCCCCATTCTGTCCGATCACGGATTCGCCGGCCTCATTGAACACCTCCACCGCGGTGGCCAGCGAGCGGCACTGCAACTCGCCGCGGTACACCGGCAGCACCGGGCTCGCGTCGGCGAACGCCGCCATGATGTCGGTGCCGCCCGAGATAGACGCGAGGCACACGTCCTTTTTCACCTTCTCATATACGTAGTCGTAGCTCTCCGGCACCAGCGGCGAACCGGTGGACAGGATCATGCGCAGCTCGGGCAGCCGGTGGCTATCAGCGGGCGCGAGGTCGCGCTTGTGCATGGCGTCGATGAACTTGGCCGAAGTACCGAAGTGGGTGAAGCGCTCCTTGTCGGCGTAATCCCAGAGGATGTTGCCGCCGCGCTCGAACGGCGAGCCGTCGTAGAGCATCACCGTGGCCTCGGCGCACAGTCCATGGAACAACATGTTCCACACCACCCAGTTGGTGGTGCAGAAGTAGAACAGGCGTTCGCCGGGGTGGACGTCGAACTGCAGCTTCAGCGTCTTGAGGCCCTGCAGCAGCGCGCCCCCAGCGCCGTGGACGATGCATTTCGGCGTTCCCGTGGTGCCGGAGCTGAACAGGATATAGGCCGGATGCTCGAAAGGCATCTGCACATAATCGATCTCAGCCGGGGCATGCTTGCGCAGCCAGTCCTCCAGCAGCACCGCCTTCGGGATGCCCGAGATGTCCGGGCGCGCATGCAGCAGCGGCACCACCACCACTTTGCGCAGGCCGGGGAGTCCTTCGGCAATCTCGGCCACGCGCTCGAGCACGTCGTGATCGCGCCCGGCATAGCGGTAGCCGTCGGCGACGAACAGGATCTTGGGGTCGATCTGGCTGAAGCGGTCGAGCACGCCGCCGGCGCCGAAGTCCGGCGAGCAGGACGACCAGACCATGCCCTGCGACAGCGCGGCGAGCGCGAGCATCCCGGTCTCCGGGATGTTGGGGATGAAGGCAGCGACGCGGTCGCCGGTGCGCAGGCCCAGTTGCGCGATCGCCTGCGCCGCTCGCGAGACGTCGCTGATGAGGGCGGAGTAGCTGACGCGGCGCTGGAAGCCGCGCTCGTCCCAGAACACGAAGGCGTCGCCCTGGTCTCCGCGCCGCAGCAGGTTCTCGGCAAAATTGAGGCGTGCTTCCGGGAACCACTTCGCCCCAGGCAGCTTGTTGCCGTCCACCAGCACGGTGGACCCCTTCCTAGAGGCGATGACGCCGCTCCAGTCCCAGAACTCGCTCCAGAACTGCTCGATGTTGTCCACCGACCAGCGATAGAAATCGGCGTGGCTGGCGAGGTCCAGACGATGCTTGCGCGCGACCTGCTGCGCAAACTGCGTAACCTGCGCGCGCTCGATTGACTCGGGCGAAGGCGACCAGATCGGCTTGAGAGCCTTCCCAAGCGTTTTTGCGGGCTTGGGAGACTTCGCCGACTTCGCGCGCTGGGCTGGCTTGGGATTCATGGCGGGCGGCATTATCCCTCAGGCTTGGGCCGGTGCACGGTGCTGTAGTGCGGCCGGGTCAGGACTTCGGGTCGCATCACCTCGTCCAACTGCTCGCGG
>SXNB01000145.1 GCA_005777205.1 Burkholderiales bacterium
GCGCCCACGGCGCCGAAGACGCCGCCCATGATGTCGTTCACGCTGCTGCCAGCACGTAGCGGGTCGCCGGGCCGCCCGGTCATGTAGGCCAAACCGCCCATCATCTGCACCACTTCGTCCAGCGCCGCACGGTGCTCGTAGGGCCCGTCGAGGAAGCCCTTCATCGAGCAATAGACCAGGCGCGGGTTGCGCTTCGCCAGCGCCTCGTTGCCGAAGCCCAGCTTGTCGAGTGCCCCGGGTCGGAAGTTCTCGGTCAGCACGTCCGCCTGGTCCAGCATCTTAAGCACGATCTCGCGCCCCTTCGCAGACTTGAGGTCTACGCCGAGGCTCTTCTTGTTGCGGTTGAACACTGGGAAGAACCCGGCCCCGGCGGCTCGCAGGCGGCGGGTATTGTCGCCTTCCAGCGGCTCCACTTTCACGACATCCGCGCCGAGATCCGCGAGCACGAGACCGCAGGACGGACCCATGACCATGTGCGCGAACTCGACGACCTTTACGCCATCAAGCGGCAGCACGAAACCCCTTAGGCACGCCGGCGAGCGCCATGTGGCCGTAGACCGGCTCGTCAGGAATCGCCGCAACCATCAGGTTTCGCGCGTCCATCAGCTTGTCCAGGTCGATGCCAGTGGGCACGCCCATGCTCTCAAACATGAACACCAGGTCTTCGGTAATGACGTTACCGCTCGCCCCCGGCGCGAACGGGCAGCCGCCGAGCCCGCCCATGGAGGAGTCGAAATGGCGCACGCCTTCGTCGTAGGCAGCGAGCGCGTTGGCGAGGCCAAGGCCGCGCGTGTTGTGCAGGTGCGCGGCCTCCAGCTTGCCACCGATGGCGGCGCGCACGCGGCGGAACACGCGCCGGATCTGCGCCGGATTGGCGTAGCCCACAGTGTCGGCGAGCGCGACGCAGTCGCAGCCGGCTTCGGCAAGCAGAGTGGCGAATTTCACCACGTCGTCCTCGGGCACCTCGCCTTGCATCGTGCAGCCGAAGGCGGTGGACACAGCGCCCTCGATAAGGGTGGGTTTGCCGGAGGCATTTCGCAGGTCGACGCAGGCCTTCACCTGACCCACCATTTCCTCAGGGGTCATGCGCACGTTGGATTCGCTGTGCTTGCGGGATGCGGACACCGGGAAGGTGACCTTGTGCGCGCCGGACTCGACCGCGCGCTGGAAGCCTTTCACATTCGGCGCCAGCGCGACGACGCGGATGCCGGGAATGGTCAACGCGTGCTGCACGATCTCGGCAGTGTCGGCCATCGCCGGGATGAGCTTGGGCGGCACGAAAGAGCCGACCTCTATCTCCTCCAGGCCAGCCTCCGCCAGAGCGCGGATCCAGCGCCTTTTCGCCTCGGTGGGCATGAGGTGGTGGGCATTTTGCAGCCCGTCGCGCGGGCCGACTTCGCAGATGTGGACTTGTCTCATGGGAAAACCTCCAGAAAGTATTTTAAGCGGTGCGTGGCTCAGTATCGTTCCGGATGGCGAGCCATGGACGCGGTGATGTGCGACTGGATCCGGGCGAGGTCGCCCTCGTAGTCCTCCGTGGCTTCGAACCACGGCCCGAGGCGGACCACCTTGCGGCTGTAATCGAAGCTCGACAGCACCACGGGCACGCCGGCGGCCCGCGCGATGCGGTGGAACCCGGATTTCCAGCGCGCCACTTTTGAGCGCGTGCCTTCGGGCGTGATCACGAGCACCAGCTCCGTGCGTTCGTTGAAGATGCGCACCGTCTGCTCGACGAAGTCGGAAGCCGCGGAACGGTTGACCGGGACGCCGCCCACCGCGCGCATGAATACGCCCAATGGCCATCGGAACAGGGAATGCTTGGCGATGTACCTGGCGCCAAGGTGCAGTGCGAACTTGGCCATCAGCCCGACCGGGAAATCCCAGTTTGAAGTGTGCGGCGAGACGATGAGCACGAACTTCGGCGCATCCGGAAAGCCGCCGTCGATGTTCTCCAGGCGCCAGCCGGCGAGGTCCATCATCCGGCGCCCGAAGCCCGCGACCAGGGCGCCGTGGGCGCGGGATACGGATGGCGGTAGCTGCGGTACGTCGATCATGCGCGCGATCTTTCGATGCGGCCGACCACCAGGCCGCAAAGCGCGCACAGGAATGCGAAGGCCAGCATGCCCCAAAGGGTAGCGCCCCAGCCGCCGAAGTGCGATGCGAGCCATGCCAGCAGGATCGGGCCGGCAAGCTGGCCGACCTGCGCGCCCTGCATCACCATGCCATTGGTAGTGCCGATGTGCCCGGCCGTGCGGGCATGCACGGCCAAGCCTGAGAAGATCGAAGCCGGAATGATGCCGGCGACGCAGGAGAACGCGAGGACGAGCGCGAAGCGCGCGCCATCCGGCAGCCAATCTCTCAGCATCCCGACGGAGCAGGCGGCGGCCGCGGCACTCGCCGCGATGATGAGCGGGCCGCGTCTTGCGCCGCGCGACAGCAGCCAGCCGCCGGCGAGGTTGCCCGGCACGTTGGCCAGCACCATCAAGGCACCGAGGAAGGCCGCCGTTGCCGCGGTGCCGCCGCGCTCATCGACGACGAAGGTCGGCAGCCACACCATCACGGAGGTCCACTGCGCCACGTAGAAGCAGAACAGTACGGTGAGCACGAGGCTGCCAGGTTGCCGTAACGATTCCACCGCGAGGCGCAGCCCGCCGACGCTACCCGAGCGGGCGGGCGGAACCACGCGCCACACCAGTAACACGCTGGCCAGAGCGGCGACAGACAGGACCACCCAGTAGCCGCGCCAGCCGAACTGCGCCATCGCCATGGGCGCGGCCAGCATCGCGAGCGCGCCGCCGGAGGGCATGTACGCGGTCCAGATGCCCATTGCGCGATTGCGATCCGACGCAGAGGACACTGAAGCATTGATGATTGCGGCGCCGGTGACCGAAAAAGTGATGAACCCGGCACCTTCGAGGAAGCGCGACAGCAGCAGCATGGGATAGCCGTCTGCGGCAGCACCGAGCAGGCCGCCGAGGGCCATCACCGCAAGCCCAAGGAGCCCGAGCCGCTTGTGGCCGAAGCGGTCGCACAACAGCCCCATCAGCATGCCAGCCACCGCGCCAAGCGCGTTGACCATAGTGGCGATGAAGCCCGATTCCACCAGCGACAGGCCAAGTTCGCCTCGCATCGTGGGCAGGGCGGGCGGCACCTTGCCAAAGAAGGCGCCGCAGGCGAGGCCGCCGGCGAACATCGCCCAGACGGCGGGCCAGTTTGTCTTGCTCAGGCGGCGGTTACCGGGATCTTGAGTTCGACGATCTTCCTCGACCACTCGGCCGGCCCGGTGATATGCACCGAGGTGCCATTCGAATCGACCGCCACCGTCACCGGCATATCCTCCACCACGAACTCGTGGATCGCCTCCATCCCGAGGTCGGAGAAGGCGACGATCTTCGATTGGCGGATCGCCTTGGCGACGAGATACGCCGCGCCGCCCAC
>SXNB01000018.1 GCA_005777205.1 Burkholderiales bacterium
GTGCTGCCGCGCCTGCTCGCCGTCGGTGAGGATGTCTAGGCCCGCGACCTCCTGTTCCTTCAGCCATAGCAGCGTCGCGTCGCGCTTGGCCCGGGCGAGGTCCTCGCCCTGCGCGCGCCATTGCGGCCAGAGCTTGTCGGTCTCGGCGAGCCAGCCGGGCTTGGGCAGGCTGCCTGCAATAGTGGTCTCAAACACGGTGCCTCCTCAATGGCGCTAATCTACACTTCGGACACTTCGGGGGGGCATACATGATTGCGCGAATCGAACGCGCCGCGCCGCGCAAGCTGGTCTGCCTGGAGACCTACTGGTCCGACCGCTATCCGCACGCATTCCGCGAGCGCTCGGTGCGCCCGTTCTTTGAGGGCCTCGCCGCCCAGCTCGACCCGCCGCTCGCGATTGCCCACCGGTTCATGGATTCCCCGGCCCAGCTGGCGGCCTACACCAAGCGCCGCGAGGGCCTTCTGTGGCGCGATCCAGAGGCCTTCGACACGCCGGTGTACTACCTTTCGTTTCACGGCTCGCCCGGGAAGATACATACCGCGCTCGCGAAAGTCGGGCCGGTGGCGCTCTGTCGCGCCTTTGCGGGCTGGGGCAAGGGTTACGACAACCTGGTTTACTTCGGCGCCTGTAGCGTACTGGCCGGAACAAAAGGCGAGCGTTTCGCGAAGGCGTTCCTGAAGTCTTCGGGTAGCCGCGCGATGCTCGGCTACACCACGGACGTGAACTGGATGGACAGCATGCTTACCGACCTGCTGTTCCTCCGGCGCTTCTACGCGGATGCGGATCCCTGGAAGAACCTGCGCGCCATCCATGAGTCGGTGCTCGCCGACTTCGCCCCGGCCCGAAGCCTCGGCCATACCCTTTACCTGCGCTAGCGCTTCGGTTCCTTCATTGGCAACAGCCACAGCAACACCGCGAGTTGCATCGCTCCAACGATACCGAAGGCCACCGCGTAGCCCTCTGCCGGATAGCGCCCGTCCACCGCGGGCCAAAGGCGAAGCAGCACGCCCACGCCCCACTGCACGCCGAACGAGGCCAAGAACATGAAGATGTTCGAGGCCGTGATGACGCGACCGGTCAGCTCGCGCGGGAAGTGCTGCGTGAGAATGGCGTAGGGCAGTGCCGCAGCGCAGGCGCCGAAGCCGTAGACCATAAGCACCAAAGGCGCCCACTCACGCACGCCTGCTGCGATGGCGAAGAACGCGAGTACGGCGAGGGCCATGCCGACCTTGAACGCGAGCAGCCGGTTCGCCATGCGATCGGCCAAGATGCCGAACACCACCGAGCCCACCCCGTAGGCGATGGAACTGGCGAGCAGCGTGTTCGCGACCTGTGGCCGCGTCAGTCCGCCGACGTCGATCAGCCAGGGTGCGAGCCACAGGCCCTGCAGCGCCTGGTAAGCGCCATGCACCACGATGAGCGCGAGCGCCACGCGCCAGAAGAACACGCTTCTCAGGATGGCGCCGATCTCCGCGAACTGGCGCGACCAGGTCTCTCCCGCGCCCGGCAGCGGGCGCTCGGGCACGACAAAGAAGATGAGCGCAGAGATTGCAGCCGCGCATGCGGCCAGCACGTAGAACACCATGCGCCAGCCCGCTGCGCCGGCGATGGCCTCCACCGGGGCGGTGGCCGCCATTGCGCCCAGCGCACCGATGGCGAGTATCCAGCCGTTCAGCGTCGCCAAGCGCGAGAGGGGGAACCAGATGGTGAAGCCCTTGATGGCGCCCATCAGGCAGCCCGACACCCCCAGGCCCAGCAGCGCGCGGCCAAGCGCGAGCTCGGTCACGTCGCGCGCGAGGCCGAAGGCGAGGCCGCCCGCGGCGGCGAAGAGGAGCAGCGTAGCCAGCACCCGCCGCGGCCCGAAGCGGTCGAGCAGCACGCCCAGCGGGATCTGGAACGCGGCGAACACCAGGAAGTACACGCTGGTGAGCAGGCCCAGGTCCGAGGGCGAGAGCGAGAAATCGGCGGCGATGTCTCGCGCGATGACCGCGTTGACATAGCGCAGCAGGATTGAAAGGAAGAAGCCGCTCGCGAATGGGATGAAGACAACTGCGATCAGCTTCACCGGCAGCGCGGCGTTGTCCTGGGCGGGATTCACGGCTGGATTCTAATGGGGTAGTCTTTGGCGCATGAATCTGGATCATTTCTCCGAAAGCTACGACGACGCACGAGCAAAGTTCCTCGACGCAGCGCGCGCGGCCGGCGCCAGCGTGACGAACTATCCGCATCCGCTGGGCGGTGGCCTGCACCTCGACGTCGCCGTCCAGGGGCCGAAGGATGCGGCGAACGTCCTCGTCATCGGCAGCGGCACCCATGGCATCGAGGGCTTCTCCGGCTCCGCGGCGCAGACCGCTTGGCTCGCGTCGGCACCGACGCTGCCTGCGGACACCGCGATCGCGTTCTTCCATGCCCACAATCCCTGGGGCTTCCGGCACCGCACGCGGGTCACCGAGGACAACGTCGATCTAAACCGCAACTTCGTGGACTTCGCCTCGCCGCCGCCGAATCCGGGCTACGCCGAGATCCATCCGAACATCACACCAGAGACTTGGAACGACGCCAGCCTCGCTGCCGCATTTCGTTGGCTGGACGGTTACCGGGAGAAGATCGGCGAGAAGGCTTTTTCCAACGCCTACAACGGCGGACAGTACAGCCATGCCGACGGCATCTTCTACGGCGGTGCGCGGCGGCAGTGGTCGCGTGACGCGTTTCTTGCCGCGGCACGGGCGCACGTGGGTCATGCGAAGCGCGCCGCGCTGGTGGACTTCCATACCGGCATCGGGCCTTACCTTGAGCACGTCTACGTCGGCTTTGCGGTTCCCGGCTCGCCGCTGTGGGAACGCTGCCGCGCTTGGTGGGGCGAGCGCGCAGTGAACGGGCAGGGCATCACGCACAAGGCGCTCGCGGACTACAAAGGCATCCTGACCGACGCCTTCATCGCTGAGCTGCCGAAGGCGGAAGTGACGACGACGGTGGTGGAATTCGGCACCCGGCCTCGCGTCGAGATGCAGCGCGCCGGCATGGCGCAGCGCTGGATGCGCTTCCACGGCGCGAAGCATCCGGAGCGGCTGAAGCAGGTCCAGGCGGAGTACGACGAGGCCTTCTACCCGTCGGACCCGAAGTGGCGCGCGGCGGCGCTGGAGCAATCGCGCGAGATCATCGCGCGGGGGGTGGCGGGGGTCAGTGCGGCATGAGCGGCTCCCTGCAGGGTGTCCGCGTGCTGGATCTCACCGCCATGATCTCGGGGCCGTATTGCACGCGGCTGCTTGCGGACATGGGTGCCCAGGTCATCAAGGTGGAACCTCCGGATGGCGACCTGATGCGGCAGCGCCAGCCGCTGCGTGAGGGCGCGGACGGCACGCACAGCGCCTATTTCGGCAACCTCAATGCCGGCAAGCGCAGCTTGTGCGTGGACCTTCGACAGGAGCCGGGCCGGGTGCTGGTGCGGGAACTCGCAGCGCAGTCTGACGTCGTGGTGGAGAATTTCCGGCCCGGCGTGATCGCCCGCGTCGGGCTGGACTACGCCGCGCTGGTGGCGCTAAACCCGAACCTGGTGTGGTGCTCCATATCCGGCTTCGGCCAGAAGGGATCCGAATCCAGCCGGCCCGCCTACGCCATGATCGTGCATGCGATGAGCGGCTTCGACCTCGCTAACCTGGCTTACCAGGAAGGGTTGGACCGGCCGCCCAACACGGGGATCTTCATTGCTGACATCCTCAGCGGCACGCATGCGTTCGGCGCCATCTGCGCCGCACTGGCCCGGCGCGGGATGGGAGGGGGCGGTGAGTTCATAGACCTCGCCATGATGGATGCCATGCTGGGCCTGCTGCCCTACGAGATCGCCGAAGCGCAGTTCTCCGGCACGAAGAAGCGCTTCCTCTACCGGCCGACGAAGGCGCGCGATGGATTCGTGATCCTGGCGCCGGTCAGCCAGGGGAATTTTGAGGATATGGCGCGCGCCGCCGGCCACGCGGAGTGGATCGCCGAACCGCGCTTTGCTACCAATGCGGCGCGCGAGAAGAACTGGGACGAGCTCATGGCCGCGCTGGACGACTGGGCGGCGGACAAGTCGGCGTTGGAGTGCGAGCGCGCGATGACCGGGGGCGGGGTGCCGTGCTCGCGCTATCTTACCGTCGAGGACGCGATGGCGCTGCCGTACGCCGGCGAGCGCGGCACCTTCAGCACGGTTCGCGATGGGGCCGGTGAATTCAAGGTGACGAACGCGCCCTTCCGCATGGCGCGGGCCGGCAACGTGGGCCAGACCACCGTTCCCACGCTGGGCGAGGGCAATCGCGACCTCGCCGCGAAGTTGGGTCGCTCCCCCGCCGAAATCGCCCGCCTCGAAGCGGATGGGGTGCTGTGCGGGAAGCGCTGACCGCCCTCAGGCGGCAAGGAACGCCCGCAGCGCTCGCGTAAAGCCGTCGGGCTGCTCCAGGTTCGCCAGGTGCGCCGCCTGCGGCAGCACCACCAGCTTCGAGCCGGGCGCGTTGTCGTGGATTTCCTGCGCCATGGACACCGGCGTGCCCGGATCGTCAGCGCCGACGATTACCAGGATCGGGCAGCGGATGTCCTTCAGCCGCGCCGTGAGGTTGATCTTGGGCAACGCGTGGCTGCAGCCGGCGTAGCCCGCCGCCGGCGTGGCGAGGATCAGTTTGCGGATGCCGTCGACGACCGCCGGGTTTTTCTCGCGGAACGGCGCAGTGAACCAGCGCTCCAGCGTTGGCTGCGCCAGCGGCGCCATGCCGTTCGCCTCCGCGATCTTGATTCGGTCGGCCCACAACGGTACCGCTTCCGGCGGATAGCGACAGGTGGTGTCGGCGAGCGCGAGCTTCGTGAACACGCCCGGGTACTTGAGGGCGAAGGTCTGGCCGATCATGCCCCCCATGGATAGGCCGCAATAGGTAGTCCGCGCGATGCCGAGGTGGTCGAGCAGCGCCCTCAGGTCGTCGGCCAGCATGTCGAGCGTATAGGCGCCTTTGGGCGCCTCGGTGGCACCGTGTCCACGGGTGTCGTACGCAAGAATGCGGTACTCATCCTTCAGCGCCGCAATCTGCGGGTCCCACATCCGACTGCTGCAGGCGAGGGAATGGCTGAGCACCAGCCAAGGTGCGCCTTCCTTGCCGTGGAGCTCGTAGTAGGTCTCGATACCGTTCGTCTTTGCTTTCATCACGCCTCCTATGCCGTGGCGACGACGAGTGGAATGAGCATTTCCGCCCGTGTTGCGCCGCCGTGGTTGCCAATGTGAAGGTGGCGGGGCTCACCCATCACCCAGTCCTTGAGCGTCCAGTCGTCCATCATCAGGATCGCAACATCGCCGATGCGCTCGGCGAAGCGCGGATGCGGGATTCCGGTCCCAAACCAGCCCTCATCCTGCAGTTCGCGGCTGGCGCGCACTTCGGCGCGGTCGCCCAGCCAGTCCCGTGCCTTCGCCATGAATTCCCGCGCCGAATGCGCGTGGGCAAAGACGATGCGCCGTTCGCCGCAAAGCGGGAAGCGCAGCATCGCCGCCAGCGCCGTCGGCAGGCTGAGGGAGCGTTCCGAAGGGCTGTCCATGAAGCCGTGGTCGGCCGTGACGACCACGAGCGTGTCGGTTCCCGCCAGCGATTCCAGCAGCGCAGCGAAGGCGCGGTCCACTTCCGCGAAGTGTTGGCGCACCGGGTCGCTCCCAACGCCGTTCTCGTGCGACAGCCTGTCGAACAGCGGCCAGTACGAGTAGATAAACTTGCGCTCGGGCCCAGATTTCGCCGCGGCGGCGATCTCCGCCATCAGCTCCTCCAGCCGGTCGTAGGGGCGGCGTTCGGCGCGACCGCAATGGTGCAGGTTGTAGATGGAATCGATGATGCTGCGCTCGGTGACCACCACCGGGCGCGAGGCCAGGCCATCGAGCAGCGGTGCCTCGCGAAACAGGCGCCGGCTGCTCGCGGGGATCGGGCGCGCCTCGCCGCGGCGGCGGAAGGGCAACGGCGCGCCAACGCAGCCGGCTTCGCCGAAATAGGTGAACCACCCGGTGAGGCCGTGCTCGATGGGCGAGGCCCCGGTGTACGAGGTCGTGATCGCTGTTGCGGTAGTGGAGGGGAAAACCGCGCTGATGGGCTTCCGACGGTGGCTGTACAGCGCTCCGCCGGGGCCGTAGGCGCGCACGTACTGGTCGCCCAGGCCGTCCACGATCAGCAGCACCAGGTTAGTCGCGCTGCGCAGTTCGCGCTGTGAGAGCGAGGCCAGCGGCGCATGGCGCGGCCGCCCGCCCGAGGCTTCGACCAGTGAAGCCATCAGGTTGAGGAAACCGTTGCCGGCGTAATCGGGTATGAACCAGGGAGCGTGCATTGCCCCCGATGCTAGCGGAATTCCCTATTGCAACGACACCGGGTTATTCAGCAATGCATCGTAATGGGTGAGGAATTCATCCACCGATTTAGTACTCGGTTCGGGGTCCTCGCTAGCGAGGTTCGCCATGTGGGCGCGGAACTTGGACTCCACCGCGCCTTCAAGAAACCCTCCGCGGCCGGTGGTCTTGTCCACCAGTTCGATCCCCGCGCAGCCGGGAAACTCCACCACATAGAAGTTCGCGCTGCTGTACATGACATTCATGGCCACTTTTTGGTGAGGTCAACTACGCCTTCAAGTTCATTCTGGACGAACACCCATGAACGCGCCTTGCCGCAGGTCCGTTGACGAGCGCCGCCGGTCGCTTTCCAGCTATGGCCGCGTGATAAAATGTATGTCTATATCCCCCTGGAAACCAGCCGCCATGCGCATGGAAGTGCACCTGCACGCCGACATCCCGATCCTCGAAGGCGTGTCCCGCAAGCGAATCGAGGCGGCGATGGCGCCGCTGCTCGAGTACCTGGACGCCGAGGGCCTTGCCGACGTCAAGAGCCTGGAGCAGGACGAGCCCGGCCTGCGCTTCGACGAGAAGGAGCTGATGCTGGTCCTGTGCTGGACCGGCGAGATCGGCCGCAGCTTCCACGCCGCGCTCGACAGCGCGCTGGAGAACCTGGGTCCGCTGAGCTACGAGGCGGTCGAGGTCGAGTTGACGCTTTACCTGCAGAACGGCGAGCAGGACTCGCGGCTGCTGTTCGTTGGCCCCACGGCGCTGGCGATCCACGAGGCCCAGCGCCGCTGCATGGTCGAGGACGTGTCGGTGCTGCTCGCGCGCCAGTTCGACAAGGCGCGCGTGGGCGAGGTGACCACGCTGGTAAACCGGTTCTTCGACGAGGACTGGAAGAACCGAGCGGCCGAACCGGCCAAGCCCGAGCGCGCCTTCGAGACCGCGACGCGGCCCTCCCGAAAACACCTGCACTGAGCTTATCCCGCAGTGGCTGGTCCTAAATACCCGGGATTTGACACGCTGGCCCTGCACGCGGGCCAGTCGCCGGACCCGGCAACTGGGTCACGCGCGGTCCCGATCTACCAGACTACCTCGTTCGTCTTCCGCGACAGCGAACACGCGGCGTCGCTGTTCAACATGGAGCGCGCGGGTCACGTCTACTCGCGAATTTCCAACCCGACGGTTGCGGTGCTCGAAGAGCGTATGGCCGCGCTGGAAGGTGGCACCGGCTCGATCGCGATCGCGAGCGGCCAGGCGGCATTGCACCTTGCGGTTGCCACGATCATGGATGCGGGCTCCCACATCGTCGCCTCGGCGTCGCTTTACGGCGGCTCGCACAACCTGCTGGGCTACACGCTCAAGCGCTTCGGCATCGACACCACGTTCGTCGTGCCGCGCGACCTGGACGCCTGGCGCAAGGCGATTCGACCGAACACTCGTCTGCTGTTTGGCGAGACGCTGGGCAATCCGGGACTGGACGTGCTCGATATCCCAGCGGTGTCGGCGATCGCGCACGAGGCCGGGCTGCCGCTGCTGGTGGACGCCACCTTCACCACGCCCTACCTGATGAAGCCCTTCGAGCTGGGCGCCGACCTGCTGTATCACTCGGCCACCAAGTTCCTCGGCGGCCACGGCATCGCTATCGGCGGCGTCATCGTGGACTCCGGCCGATTCGACTGGGAGAAGAGCGGCAAATTTCCGCAGCTCACCGCGCCCTATTCCGGCTTCCACAACATGGACTTCGAGGAAGAGTCGGGTACGCGGGCGTTCCTCCTGCGCGCACGGCGCGAGGGCCTGCGCGACTTCGGCGCCTGCATGGCACCGATGACCGCGTTCCAGATCCTGCAGGGCATCGAAACCCTGCATCTACGCATGCCGCGCCACGTCGAGAGCACGCGCAAGGTGGTGGATTTCCTTGGAGGCCATGCAGCCGTGGGCAAGGTGCTGTATCCGGAGCGGACCGACCATCCGGACCACGCCCTGGCGAAGAAACTGCTGCCGCGCGGCTGCGGCGCGGTGTTTTCCTTCGACATCAAGGGCGGGCCGAATGGGGATCCAAGGCAGGCGGGCCGCCGCTTCATCGAATCGCTGCGGGTGTTCTCGCACCTGGCGAACGTCGGCGATGCCAAGTCTTTGGTCATCCACCCGGCGACCACGACGCATTACCGTATGTCCGACGAGGACCTTGCACGCGCCGGCATTGGCCCGGGCACCGTGCGCCTGTCCATCGGCCTGGAGGATGCGCAGGACCTAATGGAAGACCTCGATCGCGGCTTGAGGGCCGCGTCGCGTAACTGATGGAAGCGATCGTCGGCGGCAGGAAGGCGTTCGCCTACACCGCGGCGCACGCCATCGATCCGGCGAAGCCGACTATCGTGTTTATCCACGGCGCCGGCCTTGACCACAGTTGGTGGGGGCTGCAAAGCCGCTATTTCGGCTATCACGGGCGCAATGTGCTCGCGGTGGATCTGCCTGGGCACGGCCGCTCCGAAGGGCCGCCGCTTGCGAGCATCGAAGCCATGGCGGACTGGGTGATGGCGCTGAAGGACGCGGCTGGCGTCGCGAAGGCCGCGGTGGTAGGCCACTCCATGGGCGCGCTGATTGCCGTGGAGTGCGCCGCCCGCCATGCGGATAAAGTCACTGGTGTCGCCCTCATCGGCGTTGCCTATCCGATGAAGGTCTCCGACGCGTTCCTGGCGGCGGCAAAGGCGAACGACCAGGCGGCCTACGACATGGAAACCATTTGGAGCCACGCAGTCCAGGTGCCGCTCGCCGGCAATCCAAGTCCCGGCATGTGGATGTACGGCGACACGCTGGCGCGGTTGGCGCGCCTCGCCCCTGGCGTGCTGCACACCGACCTCTCTGCGTGCAATGTCTACACCGGCGGACTGGAGAGCGCTGCGAAGGTGAAGTGCCCGGCGCAGTTGGTGCTGGGCGCGCGCGATGTCATGACACCGCCCAAGGCGGCGCAGGCGCTTGCCGCGGCGCTCGCCGGGGCGCGCACCACGCTCATTCCACCTTCGGGCCATTCCCTCATGTCCGAAGCGCCGGATGCGACGCTGGATGCGCTGATCGCGTGGGCCAAGCCGCTCTGCTGACCGGCGCTTCTGGTTTCGTCGGCACGGTACTGGCGAAGCAGCTGGCGGCGCAAGGTTAGCGAATCACCTCGATCCACCAGCCTGGATCAAATCTCAAGTACCTTCAAGGCTTGCCGATTAACTGGCGCGCCGGAGACGTCACCGAGCCTGCTTCCCTGCGCGGCGCGCTGCCCGAAAGCGTGGACGCAGTGTTCCACCTTGCGGGCGACACCAGCCTCTGGTTACGCAACAACGCGCGCCAGACCTGGATCAACGTCCACGGCACGTGCAACATGGTCGATGCGGCGCTTGCGCGCGGCGCAAAACGCTTCGTTCATAACTCCAGCATCTCGGTCTAGGGGCTGCAGACGGGGGTCATTGACGAGCGCGCCGAGCAACTGGGCCGGGTCTCGCCGTTGAACTACCAGCGCAGCAAGTTCCTGGCCGAAGAGGAGGTGCGCAAGGTCATCGCGCGCGGCCTGGACGCGGTGATCCTCAACCCAGCGGCAATCATGGGGCCGTACGACACCGTGAACTGGGTGCGCATGATCCGCCTGGTCTGCGCGAGGAAGCAGCCGGGCGTGCCGCCTGGCCGGATGAGCTTCTGCCACGTGGACAAGGTGGCGCGCGCACACATCGCCGCCGTCGAACGGGGACGCCGTGGCGAGAACTACCTGCTGGGCGGCACCGAAGCGCCGCTGGCGGAACTGGTGCTCGTCATTGGGGAGGTGGCCGGGGTGGCGACGCCCGCGCGCGTGAGCCTGGCGTGGCTGCTGCGCGTCGTGGGGCAGGCGGGCGAGTGGGTGTCGCACATCACCCGCAAGAAGCCGCGCTTCACGCCGGAGAGCGCCCGCATGGCAACGCACCTGCATTGTGATTGCGGCAAGGCGGTGCGCGAACCCGGGTTCCAGTCCGTGCCGCTGTGCCGACTGGTGGAAGACAGCTA
Source organism: Burkholderiales bacterium (assembly GCA_005777205.1). Classification (GTDB taxonomy): domain Bacteria; phylum Pseudomonadota; class Gammaproteobacteria; order Burkholderiales; family SG8-39; genus RBG-16-66-20. Next base: position 10,352 of record SXNB01000018.1, read on the forward strand.
CGCCTGGCTGAGGGGCGAGGGCCTGTTGTAGCGGACGCTAAACCGGCGCCACCTGCGCCAACGCCGGCGAGCGTGCCTCGGGCAGGTGGTCGTAGAGGTCCGCGATCAGGTCGCCCTTGAGGCCAGCGTGCGCCGGATCGCTCCACAGGTTCTCCCATTGCCGAGGGTCGTTGGTGAGATCGTAGAGTTCCCCCTCGGTACCCGCGTAAGTGTTGCTGGGGTCGTAGACCGTGCACAGGTACCCGTCGCGGAAGATGGAGCGCAGGCGGATGTCGTGCCCGCCGAAGCCGCCGTCCCATTCCGTGAGCACGCGCTCGCGTCCGCCGGCACCAGAAATCGGCAGCATCGCGCCCTGCATGCGATCGTCTGGCGCGATGCCGGCGATGGCGCAAAAGGTGCGCGCGAGGTCGACGTGCCCCACAGGCGCGTCAATCACGGCAGGTGCGATCCCCGCTGAAGGCGCCGGGCGCCAGACGAATGGCACACGCATCAGCGAATCGACGTGGTAGGGGCCTTTGAACAGCATGCCGAAGTCACCCTGGAATTCACCGTGATCGGTGGTGTACAGGACATCGGTGTCGGCGCCCCAGCCGCGCCGGTCGATATGGCCGAGGACCCGGGCCAGCGCTTCATCGATGAGCTCGTTCTCGATGTGCACTATGGCGTTCACTTCCCGAATCTGGTCAGCGGTGAGCTGGCAGGGCACGAACTCCGATGGAATCTCGTAGTTGAACTGCGCGCGCCCCAGGTACCAGTCGAGCCAGTGGCGGGGCTTTTGCGCGAGGATGCGCTCCGCTTCGTCGCGGTTGCCGGGGCAGCCTTCTGGCAGCGGCAGGTCGCGCCAGTTCACGCGTTTCAGTTCCGAGGCCGGCGGGTCCCAGGGGTGGTGCGGGTCGGGGAAGCTCATCCAGACGAACCAGTCTTCGTCCGCGGCGAGCATGTCCAGGAACGCGATGACGCGGTCGGCCACCCAATCGGTGTGGTACAGCTCGCGCGGGATGGCGTTGTGCCAGACCTGGATCGCCCCGGTGTCGCCGCCGCGGCGGCAACTAATGGTCTTCTGCGGCGTCACGTACTCCTGGAAGCCCTCGGCCGCACCCGGATGGTTCTCGGCCAGCCACTTCGGGTAGTGGTAAAGGCTGCGTCCGGCGCGTCCGGTGTGCGCGCAAAGCTCCATGCGCTCAAAGCCGCGGTGCGGGCCGCTCAGTCCCCGGCTGGCGGCGAAGTTTTCGTAATACGGGCCGCCGGGCGCAGAGGAGGGCTCGAAGTGCGCCTTGCCGATGAGCGCGGTGCGGTAGCCCGCCTCGCGCAGCAGCCGGGCGACGTCCGGCCCGTCCTCGGGCAGCGGGATCCCATTCATGGTCACGCCGTGGCTGCGCACGTGCTGGCCGGTGAGCATGGTGGACCGCGCCGGCATGCAGACCACGTTCTGGTTGTGCGCGCGCCGAAAGTTAATGCCGGCGGCAGCCAGCGCGTCCACCGCCGGCGTGCGCGCGATGCGCCCGCCGTTGGCCCCGATCGCGTCCCAGCGCTGCTGGTCCGTGGTGACGAACAGGATCTTGCGCCCCACGCGCGCTACTTCGCCTCGATGCCGGCGGCCTTGGTGAACTTCGCCCAGCGCACCGAGTCATCGGCAATCATCTTGTCGGTCTGCGCCACGCTCCAACCGGCGACCACCGCGCCGCCGATCTTCTCCACGCGCGCCACCGTCGCCGGGTCGGCCAGCACCTCGTTGATCGCCTTGTTAAGGCGCTCGAGCACCGCGGCCGGGGTCTTGCGGGGCGCGACGAAGGCGTACCAGGACTGGACTTGCGAGTCGGCGAAGCCCTGCTCGGCCATGGTGGGGATGTCAAGGAACTGCTTGTCGCGCGCGGGCGCCGCCATCGCGATGCCGACCGCCTTGCCAGCCTTCAACTGCGCGACGATCGTGGAGTAGGGGTAAAAGCCGAAGTGAACCGCGCCCGAGAGCAGGTCCGGCACCGAGGGCGGCACGCCCTTGTAGTTGATCGAAACCATCTTCGTGCCGGTGTTCTGCAGCAGCAGTTCCGTGCTGACGTGCGGCGAGGAACCGTTACCCGGATTCATGTAGTTGAGCTGTCCGGGCTTCGTCTTCGCCAGTTCGATCAGGCCCTTCATGTCCTTCACGCCCAGCGTGGGCGATACCACTGCGATGTTGGCGACCACGCCCATATGCGCAACGCCGACGAAATCGGCAGGCGCGTTCCAGCGCACCTTGGTCAGAAGCGGCGTCACTGTGGTAGCCAGCGTACCCATGAGGAGCACATGCCCGTCCGGGTCGGCGCGCATCACCTCCTCGGTGCCGATGGCGGTACTGGCGCCGGGCTTGGCTTCGACGATGACGGGTTGGCCCAGCTTCCCTGGCAGGCCGTCGGTCACCGAACGCGCCATTAGGTCCACGATGCCGCCGGCCGGGTCGGGCACGATGACGCGGATCGGCTTGGTGGGAAAGGCCTGCGCTCCGGCCTGCGGGGCCCAGGCGGTAAGTCCGGCCCACGCGGACGCGACCGCGACGATCAGGGTTCTGCGCTTCATGTCGACTCCTCCTTAGGAAATTGGGTTTCAAGTGCGCCGAGCGCCGCGCACGTCTCCCGCACGACCCGCCCGATGATATCGTCCACCGTGGTGAGGGTGTTGAAACAGTCGATGGATTGTCCCGCCGCCTCGTAGACCAGCTCCGGCACCTGGTGCTCCTCGATCGCCGCGAGCAGCTCGTCGGTGAGCGCGTGCTGGTACGGCAGGGGCGAGGGCGCCCCTGGCGCATCCTACTCGTCTGACCACGCGCCATATACCACGCGGCAGGGCTTGCCGCTGTGGGCACGGGTGATCAGCGTGTCTTCGCTGCGGGCCGCCAGCAGCTTTGCCAGCAGCGCCGGCGGCGTGGCGTACTCGCGTGTGGCGAGCCAGGCGGTGCCGCGCTGGATCGCCGAGTCTCGTGTCGAGCTGGAGCAGGCGAAGCTGCTGACGCTGAAGTGCGCATGGCTGCTGAACCGCGAAGGCCATCACGGCGGCTGGCACGACGTGTCGCTGGTCAAGCTCGCAGTGCCGGCGATGCTGCAATGGGTCGCCGACCGCGCCCTCCAGGTGTTCGGTGCCATGGGCGGCACCGACGATGTGCCGATCCACCATGCGCTGGCGTATGCGCGACTGATGCGCATCGGCGACGGTCCGGATGAGGTGCACCTGCGACAAGTGTTTCGGCAGGAGACGCCGCTGGCATGGACCATTGCGGAGTCGCCTTACGTAGTGCCTGCGCCGCGATGAGAGATCAGCCTGGCCGCCCCCGGTCACGCTAGGAAGGACGCGACCAGTCTGACGCGTGCACCGCCCAGATCGTTGCCGACCCCCAGATCACGATCCCGAGCGCGATCACCCAGTACAGCGCTCCAAGCGGCGCCGCAAGTGCCAGCGTGATGAGGCCACCGCCGATCACGAACGCCAGCCGCGCGGTGCCCGCGAGCACCGGCCAGACCACGCGCGCGGCGCCCTGCGAAGCGAAGTACAGCGCGATGCCGGCGCCCATGAACGGATAGAAGGGTCCGACGGTGCGCAGGTAGGCGGAA
>SXNB01000019.1 GCA_005777205.1 Burkholderiales bacterium
AGCATCATCACGCCCATGATGCTCTTGGCATTCACCCGCCGGCCGTTGCGCTCCAGCCAGACCTCGCAGGCGTAGGCGCTCGCGGTTTGCGTCAGCTTGGCCGAGGCGCGCGCGTGCAGCCCCAGCTTGTTGACGATCTCGACTTCAATGCTGGCCATTGCAGCAGTCCCGGGTCATGTGCAGCACGCCCTCGGAGCCCCCCGACAATGCCTTCTCCACCATCACCGCCAGTCCCTTGTCGCGGTAGGTGAGCGCCCGCACCAGCATCGGCAGGTTGACCCCCGAGACGCCCTCGATGCGGTCGGGCTCGAGCAGCCGCAGCGCAATATTGCCGGGGGTTGCGCCGTAGATGTCGGTGAGCACCAGCACGCCGCCGCCGTCGTCCAGTTCGCGCGCAAGGCCCTGCGCCAGGGCGAACATGGCCTCGGGGTCGTCGTGCACCGTGACCCCAACCTGGCGCACCCGCATCGGGCGCTTGCCGAGCACGTGGCTGGCCGAGTGGATCAGTGCCTCGCCGAAGGCGCCGTGGGCGACGATCAGGACGCCAATCATTGGACGCGGATCATGCGGCCGCCTTCACTTTTGACACCAGCGCGGCGATGAACTGCCCCGAGACGTCATGCCCGGTCTGGTCCTGAATCTCGCGGAAGCAGGTCGGGCTGGTGACGTTCACCTCGGTGAGGAAATCGCCGATCACGTCCAGCCCGACCAGCAGCAGGCCGCGCGCCGCCAGCAGCGGACCCACCGCCTCGGCGATCTCGCGGTCGCGCTTCGACAGCGGCTGCGCCACGCCGCGGCCGCCGGCGGCGAGGTTGGCGCGCGTCTCGCCCGGCTTGGCGATGCGTGCGAGCGAGTACGGCACCACCGCGCCGTCGATGAGCAGGATGCGCTTGTCGCCAGCGGCGATCTCGGGAATGTAGCGCTGCGCCATCACCGAGCGCGCGCCGCCCTGGGCCATCACTTCAAGGATGGCGTTGCGGTTCGGGTCGCCGCTGCGGACGCGGAAAATGCTCTCGCCGCCCATGGAATCCAAGCGCTTGAGGATGACGTCGTGCTGCTGGTCGATGAAGGCCTGCAGGCGCTCGGGCTCTCGCGCCACCATGGTGGGTGCGATCAGGTCCGGAAACTCCAGGATGCCGATCTTCTCGTTGGCGTCGCGCACCGCCGCCGGGCGGTTGAACACGCAGGCGCCCTCGCGTACGGCCATGGACAGCAGCCAGGTGCTGGTGACGTACTCCAGGTCGAACGGGGGATCCTTGCGCATCAGCACCGCGTCGAACCCGGTGAGGACGCCGTCCTGCGCCTCGTCGGCGCGGTACCAGTCTTCGTCATCGTCGGTGAGAGCGATGCGCGCAGCGCGCGCCCGCACCGCGCCGGCCTCAAAGCGCAGGCTGTCGGTGCCGCAGACATGGACCACATGGGCGCGCGCCTGGGCGGCGCGCATCATGGCCACGGTCGTGTCCTTGTACGCCTTCAGCGACTCGATCGGATCGATTATGAACAGTAACTTCATGCCGGGGGCGCGGTCCGCTCCAGTTCCAGGGCGGCCCCGGCCGCGGCGAGGCGGCCGACCACGCCGTAGGCGTAGAAACGGTTGGGCGGCGCCTCGCAAGACGCGTGCGGGTCGGGCACGGTGCAGGATTCGTCGAACGCGAGCGGCACGAAGTGCATCCCGGGCGCGTTCAGGTTCTCCTCGGCGCCGCGCGCGCCGTGCACGCGGTAGAAGCCGCCGATGACGTGCTGGCCGATCATGTACACCACCGGCTCGGCGACCTTGTCCTCGATCCGCTCCATCGTCTGCACGCCTTCTTGGATAATGACGTTGCTCACCACCAGGCCTTCCTTGACCACCGCCATCTTGTTGCGCTGCTTGCGGTTGAGGTTCTTCACCTCGCTGGCATCCTTCACCGTCATGTTGCCCATTCCATCGGTGCCGGCATCGGCCTTGACCGCGACGTAGGGTGTTTCCTTGATGCCGTACTCCAGGTACTTGAGGCGGATCTTCTCCAGCAGCATAGAGACGTTCGAGGACAGGCACTCTTCGCCTGCGCGCGCCTGGAAATCGATCTCGCCGCATTGCGCGTGATAGGGATTGACCAGCCAGGGGTCGATCTTGAGCAGCTGCCCGAAATCTGAGGCGACGTCGTCGTAGGCGGCGAAGTGCTGCGACTTGGTGCGCACCACCCAGCCCGCGTGCAGTGGCGGCAGCAGCACCTGCTCGTCCAATCCGGTGAGGATCTCCGGGATGCCGGAGGAAAGGTCGTTGTTCACCAGGATGGCGCAGGGGTCGAAGCCCTCCAGGCCCAGCCGGGCACCGCTGCGCTTCAAGGGCTCCACCGTGAGCTTCTTCCCGGACGCGGTCTCGAGTTCGGTGGGGCCCGTGACTTCCGGGTTCAGGCTTCCCAGCCGGACTTCGAGCCCGGTCTGGCCTAGGATGGCCGCCAGCACCGCGACGTTCTCCAGGTACCAGCTGTTGCGGGTGTGGTTCTCGGGAATGAGCAGCAGGTTCTTCGCTTTGGGACAGATGCGCTCGATGAGCGAAGTCGCTGCCTGCACCGCGAGCGGGATGAACGCCGGGTTGAGGTTGTTGAAGCCGCCTGGGTAGAGGTGGGTGTCCAC
>SXNB01000020.1 GCA_005777205.1 Burkholderiales bacterium
GCATGTGGGGCCAAGCACCGGAGCTGCAAATCGCGGCGCCTCCAGCGCTGCAGCAGATCCTGCCGTTCCTGAAACGTGTGAAGGAAGAGACGCGGATTCCGATGATCTATGTCAGCCACTCATCGACCGAGGTGGCCTACCTCGCCAACCGCGTCCTTCGCATCGACGACGGCCTGCTCGCGGTCGAGGGCGGTCCCGGCAATTCCTAGTCAGGCTCGACCAGCCACTGCGTCAGCCGCCGCACCAGCGGCAACACCAGCAGCAGCACCGGGAACGCCACCACCCACGACAGCGCCCATGCCGCGAGCCAGGTCTGCAGCAGGCCGTCGGCCATGCCGACGCTATGCAAGGTGCTGATCAGCGACACGCTGCAGGTCATGAAGATCGACAGCAGCAGCGGCATCACCACCGCGGCATAGCGCGCCGGCAGGCGGCGGCTGCGGCGCGGAACAGGGGCGGGATCTTGCAGGGGTTTCATGGGCGCTTGGAAGCCGGTGGAGACGACTGCCGGCGGATGCCGGGATCGCGGCGCGCGGATGCTAGCCGGCCATCCGGGCCGCGTAAAGCCTCGCTCGGCCTGCACTACCTTGCTTCTGGCTCTGGGCGGAAACCACCTCCGCCACAGCGATCCCCGTCGCATGAACAGGTCCTAGGCAGCCACACCGAGGATCACACTGGAGGCCTTGAAGATCGCACTCGCGGCCATGCCCTCGGCCAGCTTCAGCGTCCTTGCCGATTCGTTGGTGACGATCGCCGCCACGCTGTTGCCGCCCTTGAGCGCGATCACGACCTCCGTATTGACCGCGCCGGGCGTGAGCTGGCTGACGGTGCCGGTGAGACGGTTGCGCGCGGAGAGCTTGAGCGGCGCACCCTCCTCGATCGCGACGATGACCCAGGAGGCCTTGACCAGCGCGACCGCCTCGGCACCCAGCTTGAGCCCGAGATTCTCGACGCTCTGGTGGGTGACCGTCGCGGTCAGGCGTTCACCGCCGGAGAGCTTGAGTTCCACCTCGTCGTTCACCGCACCCTTGCGGATGCGGACGACCTTGCCTGCGAAATGATTGCGTGCACTGGTCATCATGTTGAGCCTTCCGATCATCCGCAGCTGGCGCCCCGCGCTGGCGATGCGGGCATTGAGCCTTTCGAGGAATTGCGCATGCTCGGCCTCGACGGCATTGAAGGTTTCCACCAGCCGCTCGCCCTCCTCGGTGAGCGTGGTGCCGCCGCCGCCCTTGCCGCCCACGGCACGATGCACCAGCGGCGCGTCGGCCAGATTGTTCATCGCCTCCACGGCATCCCACGCAGCCTTGTAGCTGAGCCCCACCGCCTTGGCCGCCGCGGAGATCGACTGCGTCTGGCCGATGCTGGCCAGCAGTTCCATCCAGCGGCGGCTCGCCAGCGCGCCTCGGGCATTGCCGAAGCTGAGGGCGCTGCTGACCTGCAGGGAGGAACGCGGCATGAGGCGCAAGCCTTGGTGGAACCGGCCGACACTACAGCAGCGCGCCGCAGGCGCCGCAAGCCCGCCGCGGTGGCGGCGATGTCCGGCCGGCCTCAGCGACGATGGCCGAAGGGCAGTTCCAGCCCGAAGCCGACACCGAAGGAGCCGTCACGGCTCTCGCCCGGCACCTCCTTGGGAAAGGTGTAGGCCAGGATCAGCTCGCCGAACAGCCGCTCCTTGGCCAGCGGCTGGCGATACACGGTCTGCACGCCGAACTCCTTCAGCGGCACGGGTAGCTCGGTCTCGCCGCGCACGAAGGTCTCGTAGGCCAGCGCGCGCTTTTTTTTCAGCGCCTGGTAGAGGATCAGCGCACTGCGCCAGTCGAGGCCGTCGGTGTTCTGCGAGATGGTGCCGATCGTCCCCCAGCGCAGCAGATGCCGGTCGTCCAGCACATGGGTGTAGTCGAGGCTGCTGGTGATGCCCAGGCCGTCCTCGCTGTTAACGAACGGCGTGGTGCGCAGATGCACCAAGTTGCGCTCGTCCGAGTAGGCATTGAACCCGACACGGGTCTGCGCGAACAGCTTGGGCGCCCGGATGCCGCGCAGACGGACGCCGGCACGCACATCGGTCTTCAGGCGCTCGCTGCTCGGCAGCGAATAGCCGAGGCCGGCGATGGTTTCGTCGCGATCCTCGAAGCGAGGAAAGCGCGAACGCAGCGCAAACCCCTCCGAGCGGTCGCGCACGAAGCTGTCCTCCTCCTCGCGGCCGATGAATACCGACAGCCGGTTCTCCAGATTCGGCAGGTCCGCACGCGCGTTGAAGCGCACCCGCGCATCGGTGCCGTAGTAGCTGGAATGGAAGACATTCAGGTCGAGCCTGCCGTAGGCCCCGCGCGCCGCGTTGATGTGCTGGTGGTCGCCAAACAGGCCATCGAACCACAGCGCCGCGCCGCAGACCGTCTGCTGCAACTGGCGACGGGCCATGTCCAGCGCAGGCTCCTCCTCGGCCCGCCACTGGCTGCAGGGATTGCGATGCAGCGGCAGCGGCTCCTCAGGCGGCTTGCGCTCGAGGTTGGCGGGCTCGATCGCCTCGGCCATCACCAGCGGCAAGGCCGGCCGCGTCGGTGGCGGCGCCGTCGGTTCCTGCGCCTCCGCCGCCTCGCCGAGACGCCAATACTGTTCCTGCGGCGAGACCGCTTCGAGCACCGGGTCCACGCGCAGCACGCGTGGCGGCAGCGCCGGCACCGCGACCTGCGGGGGGTCCTCCGGCGGTGCCGGGCGTTCGGGCTCGCTGGTCGAGGCACAGCCAGCCAGCGCGAGCGCCGAGGCAATGCCGACCCATCGTTTGCAGGTCATGCCGTTCCCGTTACCTACTCTGCACAGGGAAATCCGCGGGTAGCGACGAGGCGGCCGCAAGACCCGCCTCGCCCGGCAGCTTAGCGGAACCTACCCTGCAGGATCGGCAGGCGGGTCGGGTCGCGCCGAGGCGGGCTGGGCGGCGGGCCCGGAACACCGATGCCGATGGCGCAGCGGAAGCGGCCAGCTCAGAGGTGGGATTCACGGACGGAGATTCAGGGCGCGGCGACCAGGCCGCTGGCGTCCACCTGCTTCACGCCACGAACACCGGAGGCCAGCGCCACCGCCGCATCCTTCTCGGTCGGCGCCGTGACCCGTCCCTTCAGCCGAACCACGCCCTGCTGGGTCTCCACGCCGATGTTGCTGCCATCGATGTTGCGCGAGAACAGCAGCGTGGACTTCACCTTGGCGCTGATCCAGCCGTCGCTGAGCTTCTGCTCGGCACGTGCGGCGTCCGCGCGCAGCCCGTCCACTGCGGCGGCCTTCGGCGGCGCCCCGATCACCAGCAGGTTGTCCACCGCGACGACGCCCTCGGTGTTCGCGGCGATGCGCCCGGCCAGATCGCGCGAGGCCGCGCTGTCCGCGGTGCCCTTGAGCGTTACCCGACCGAACATCGTGTTGACGTTGATGTCCAGGCCGTCGGTGTGGTCGTTCCACAACAGCTTGGACTTCACCTTGGAGGAGATCGAGGCATCTCGCACCGTCGTGGCGAAGTCGCGCTCGCCGCCGACCGCGGCCTTGGGCTGGTAGGCCGCATCGATCTTCACGCGATTGTCCACCTGCGTGATGCCGTCCACACCGCGCGCGATCTCCTCGGCGAGCTCGCGCTCCACGCTGCTCTCGACGGTTCCCTCCAGGATCGCCCGGTCCCCGATCACTTCCACCGACAGATCGTTGGCACGCAGGCTCTCGTTGGTGATGTAGGTGGTCCAGATTTGGGTCTGCCGGCGCACGTCCTCCAGCTGCTGGGCGACGCTGCGATCGGCGGCGGCAAGCGGGCCGCTGACGCCGATGCTCAACGCAGCGAGCAGTAGGGGCAGCGACAGGTGACGGTGGCTCATCTCAGGCTCCTAAAGGGTTTCAGCACAGGTTTCCGCAAAGGCCTTGCAAGCCGCGCTCCAGACTGCAATCCATTTCAAATTCAAGTGCTTGCAGGAAAATGTAGAGACCTCATCCGGGCAAAAGGCCATGCCCGCGGAAAGGGCGCCGTGCATTTTGCAGCCACCACCCGAAGGCGGCCACCCCGGTCTCAAGGGGGCCATGCATCCTGCAGTCCGAGCAGCTTGCTGCCGTTCACTCTGCAACGGCCGGCCCCTGGCGCCACTCGACGCCGTCCTTTCAAATCAATGATTTACAGGACGGCACGGCTATTGGATGAAGGCGGCAAACCCCTTGTAGCGAGTCCGACGTCCTCCGCCATGAAAGCCCGCCCTGCCGCCCCTCGCCCCTTGAGCGCCAGCCTGCTGGCCGCGGCGCTGGGGCTCGCCCTGGTGGCCGCCCTGCCGACGATGGCCGCGACGCCACAGGCGACGCCCAAGCCGGATCCGACGCAGCCCAGCGTGGACATCAACACCGCCACCGAGCAATCCCTGCAACAAGACCTTGGCCTGGATGCCGAGTCCGCGCGCGCCATCATCCGGCATCGCCAGGCCCATGGCCCGCTGACCTCGGAGAAGGAACTGCGGGCGATCCGCGGCCTCGCGCCCGACACGGCGGCCAAGCTGAAGGGACGACTGATGTTTTCCAGCCATTCCACGACCGGAGAACCCGACACCGTCGCACCCTGATCGAACCCGATCGAACTCCTTGGCCGGATGACGACGCCCTTCGTCCCGGTCACTCTGGCGTGCTAGCCCTCCGCACTCCACCCGCAGGCTTTTCCTGCGGGGTTTTTTTTGCCTGCGGTTCCCCAGCCCCGCTAGCGCCTCCGGGATCGTCGCCTGCTGGCGCGAGCCGGGAGCCTCCGCGAGGACGAGGAGGCTCCCCCGCGCAGGGCAGCGGAGTCTCCGCCGCTTTCCCTGGCCGCCCCGGCAGGCATGGCGCAGGACGAGGTCACCGGCTCTCAGGCGAACGGCGGCAGGGATCGGCTCCAGCGAACCGGCGACGTCGCCTAGAGGTAGGGCGAAAACAGCCAGCAGAACGCATCGCGCAGCCGCGCCGGGAGGCTTCGCGACTGCAGTTGCCGAAGCGTGACCTCCAGGGAATCCGCCTTCACCGACTCGAAGTGCTGCTGCAATCCACCGATCAGTTCCGTGTCGAAGACCTCGACCATCAGCTCGAAATTCAGACGCAGGCTGCGCGGATCGAGGTTTGCCGAGCCGATCTGGGCGTAGTAGCCATCCACCATCAGCAGCTTGGTATGCGCAAACGGCCCTGGCCGGTAGAACAGCTTGACGCCGCGACCGACCAGTTCCCACAGCAGATGCCGCGTCGCCCACTTCACCGCAAGCTGGTCGCTGACCCCGGGCAGGATGATCTCCACCGCGACGCCGCGCAGCGCAGCCGACTGCAGCGCCCCGATCAGTTCGCGTGGCGGCAGAAAATAGGGCGTCATGATCTGCACGCTGCGATGCGCACCGGCCAGTGCAGCCAGCAGCACCAGCGTGAGGCGCCCGATGTCTTCGTTGGGGCC
>SXNB01000146.1 GCA_005777205.1 Burkholderiales bacterium
CCGTAGGCCACGTTCTCGAAAATGGATTTCGGGAATGGATTGGGCTTCTGGAACACCATCGACAGGCGCATTCGTACCTCGATCGGGTCCACGCCCGGCGCCAGCAGATTGGTGTCGTCCGGATACAGGCGGATCTCGCCCTCGTAGCGGTTGCCGGGGTACAAGTCGTGCATGCGGTTGAAGCAGCGCAGGAAGGTCGACTTGCCGCAGCCCGAGGGGCCGCTGAGCGCGGTCCCCTTGTTCTCGTGGACCACGAGATCGAGGTACTTGAGCGCCCTGAAATCGCCGTAGTAGAAGCTGAGCCCCTTCGCCGCCGCCTTGGGGGCGGCGCCGAAGGATTCCGCCCGGGGCGGCGGGACGGCGGACGCGACGTTGGTCTGGATCGGGACAGCGGACATGTTGGTCACCACTTGATGTTCTTGCGCAGGCGGTAGCGCAGCCAGATGGCGAAGCCGTTCATCGCCAAGGTCATGAGGACGAGCACGAATCCGGCGGCCGCGGCGTTCTGCAGGAACGCCGCCTCCGGCCGGGAAGTCCAGTTGAACATCTGTATCGGCATCACCGTGAATGGCGAGGTGAGCCACTCGAAATTGAGGAACGGTGGCTCGCTGGTGACCGGCGAAGGCGGCAGGAAGGCAATGAAGGTAAGCGCGCCGATGGTGATGATGGGCGCGGTTTCGCCGATGGCGCGCGCCATGCCGATGATGATCCCGGTCAGGATGCCGGCCGCGGAGTAAGGGACGATGTGGTCCTTGCACACCTGCCACTGCGTCGCGCCGAGCGCATAGGCGCCCTCGCGGATGCCGATGGGAATGGAACGGATGGCCTCGCGCGTGGCCACGATCACCACCGGCAGGATGAGCAGGGCCAGAGTGAGGCCAGCCGACAGGATCGACTGGCCGAAGCCGAACTGGTAGACGAACAGCCCCAGCGCCAGCAGGCCGTAGACGATCGAAGGCACGCCGGCGAGGTTGGTGATGTTGATCTCAATGATGTCGGTGACCCAGTTCTTGGGCGCGTACTCCTCGAGGTACAGGCCGGCGCCGACCCCGAGCGGGACCGCGAAGAAAGCCGTGACCAGCATCACCAGGCAGGAGCCGACCCAGGCCGAGAGGATTCCGGCCTGCCCTGCGCGCCGCGAAGGGAAATTGGTGAAGAAGTCCCAGGACAGGCGCGGCACGCCGTCGATCGCCATATCCACGAATAGCGCAGTAAACGTCAGCACCCCGATCATCAGTGCCAGCACCCCAGTGACGGCAAACACCAGGTCCCAGCGCTTGTGGCTGGCGATCAGCTTGCGGATAGCGGTCAGATCGCGGGCGTAGGCCATCAGTAGGCCTCCCGGAAGCGCTTGCGCAGCACGTGACCGGCGATGTTGCAAACCAGTGTGAACAGCATCAACGTCAGGCCGGCGGCAAAGATGGTCTGGTAGCCAACCGAGCCGTGCGGCAGGTCGCCCAGCGCCACCTGCACGATGAACGCGGTGATGGTGGCCGCGGGCTCGAGCGGATTGAAGGTGAGGTTGGGCTGCATGCCGGCGGAGACCGCGAGGATCATGGTTTCGCCGACCGCGCGCGAGATGCCCAGGATGTAGGCCGAGGCTATGCCCGAGAACGCGGCCGGCACCACGACCTTGACCGCGGTCTGGAAGCGCGTCGCGCCCAGGGCGTAGGAGCCCTCGCGCAGGCTCATGGGCACCGCGCGCATGGCGTCCTCCGAGATGGAGCTGACGTAGGGGATGATCATGATGCCCATGACGATGCCGGCCGCGAGCAGGTTGAAGCCCGGCAGCTCCGGGTAAAACCACTGCAGGATCGGGGTCACGAACAGGAGCGCGAAGAATCCATAGACGATCGTCGGCACCCCGCCTAGCAGCTCCAGGAAGGGCTTCGCGATCTCGCGCACCTTGAACGGCGCGAACTCGGACAGGTAGATAGCGATGATGGTGCCGAGCGGGATCGCGATGGCGAGCGCCACCGCGGAACTGGTGAGCGTGCCCGAGAGCAGCACGATGATGCCGAAGTGCTGGTCGTCGAACAGCGGTGTCCACTGGGTGTCGGTGAGGAACCTCACGATCGACACCTGCTGGAAGAACACCACCGATTCCTTGACCAGGATGTAGACGATGCCGACGGTGGTGAACACCGACACCAGCGCCGCCAGGAACAGCACCGCCTCGATCGCGCGCTCCTTCAGGATGCGCGCGCGGCGCTGGGCGAGCCGCTTGCTCGAGGCCGTCAAGGGCATGGTCGATGATGCGCCGGGGGCGACTGCCGACATGAAGTGGCGAAGATCTAATTATGGACGAAAACCCGCCCGCGGAAGCTCGCGGGCGGCGGTTCGCGTCAACTGCAGCGGTCTAGTTGATCAGCTTGCGGGAGAAAAGCTCATCGATCATGACGCCGACGTCGGCGCGACCGGCGAACACGGTGCCCTTCTCCATCTTGTTCAGGCGCGCCATGCCCGCCTTGTAAATGCGATCCGGCAGAGGCACGTACTTCACTTCCTTGGACAACTTGGCAGCGTGCGCGATGTAGTAGTTCGCGAATTCCTTCACCTCCGGCTTAGCGAGCGCCTTGGAGTTGACGTAGATGAAGATCGGGCGCGCGAGCGGCTGGTAGCTGCCATCCAGCACCGAGGCCTCGGAGGGCGCGACTGCGGGCTTGCCGTCCTTCTCCACGATCGGCACCGACTTGAGCTTGTCTTTGTTCTCCGCGTAGTAGGCGAAGCCGAAGAAGCCGAGTGCGTTGACGTCGCGCGACACGCCCTGCACCAGCACGTTGTCGTCTTCCGAAGCGGTGAAGTCCCCGCGAGAGGCCTTGGACTTGCCGTTGATGGCCTCGGTGAAGTAGTCGAAGGTGCCCGAGTCCGCCCCGGCACCGAACAGCTTCAACGGCTGGTTCGGCCAGGCGGGGTTGACCTGGTTCCAGGTCATGACCTTGCCCTGCGCCGCTGGCTCCCACATCTTCTTCAGTTCGGCCACGGTCAGCTGCTTGATGAAGCTGTTCTTGGGATTGATCACCACCGTGAGCGCATCGAACGCGACCGGCAGTTCGATGAACTCGATGCCGGCCTTCCTGCACTCCTCGATCTCGCTCTTCAGGATCGGGCGCGAGGCGTTGGAAATGTCGATCTCACCACGGCAGAACTTCTTGAAGCCGCCGCCGGTACCAGAGATGCCCACCGTGACCTTGATGGCGCCCTTCTTGGATTTCTGGAAATCCTCCGCCACGGCCTCGGTCACCGGGAACACGGTGCTGGAGCCGTCGATCTTGACCAGTTGCGCGATCGCAGATTGCGCCGCGAGCGTCGCGCCGGCGAAGGCCAGCGCTTGAATTAGGGGACTCAGTTTCATGACTCGTCTTTTCATGTTGGGAAAGGGAACAGTTTAGGCAGCGCTTGTTACGCTTTCGTGACAGTCCCCGCCGCGGCCGTGGGTCAGCGAAAAATCAGGAACCTAGCTTGAGGCGCATTGGCACCATCGGTGAGGACGTGAAGCCGGCCTTGCGGTAGAGGCGCTGCGCGTTGCGGTTGCCGCGGTCGGTGAGCAGGGTCAGGCGCAGCAGGCCCGCGGCCCGGGAGCGCTCCGCCGCGAAGGCAAGCAGCGCGGCGCCGATGCCGGCACCGCGGGCGTCCGGCCGCACCACCAGGTCTTCCAGCAGACCCGCGGGCCCGCCCTCAGCGGTGCTCACTGAGCACAGCACGCTGACCGTGCCCAGCACCCGCGCGCCGCAGCGCGCGACGTAGATGCGGCCCAGCGCCGGGTCCGCCAGCAGCATGCGCAGCGCGCGGCGCTGCTTTGCGGGGTCCGGTACGAACTCGGCTTCCTGCCGGAACAGCACGCCCAGCAGCGCCACCAGCTGCGGCAGGTCTCGACGGCGGGCCTCGCCGTAGGTGACGGCCCCAGGCGCGGTCATGGACGGCACGCGGTTCTGTCACAGTCAGAGTAAACGACAATCCTGGTCATACACGATTTCCGCAAAAGTTTGATCAACAGCACCTTAAACAAGGTCCTCCAACGGCTGCACTATCCGCAGGAGGTCATGCTCACCTGTGTACGCTGGTAATTAGCCTACCCTTTGAGCCTGCGACATGTGGAAGAAATGATGCAGGAGAGAGGCGTTTTTGTTGCCCACTCCACGGGGCACCGCTGGGCAATCAGAATCCTGCCGCTGATGGCTGCCGTCTTTCGCAGGCGCAAACGAGCCGTGGGCTCAAGCTGGCGCATGGATGAGACCTACATCAAAGTGGCTGGCCCGTGGAAGTACCGGTACCGCGCGGCTGACCGTGCTGGTGACACCGTGGACTTTGTGCTGACCGCCAAGCGGGACAAGGCTGCGGCGCGGTGCTTTGTTGAGCAGGCCATCAGACGTTGAACCGGAAATCGCGGGCTAAGCCTATGTGGCTCTTGGACTTCATGTTTTTCTCCAAATTTGTACCCGGTTTTTTACCCGGTTTCGTCGGAGGTGACCGAGCGATAGACGTCTGAATTCTGGCGATTCGCGGCAATCACGGATGTGATCGCGATGGGCTCAAGGTTATC
>SXNB01000147.1 GCA_005777205.1 Burkholderiales bacterium
CCCAGTCCTCGCGCGACCAGCTGCGGAAATCCCCAGGCGGCGGGCCGCCGGCGTTGTTCACCAAGATATCCACCTGCGGACAGGCGGCAAGCGCCGCGGCGCGGCCCTCCGGCGGGGTGATGTCGCCGGCCACGGCCGTAACCTTCACGCCGGTCGCCTTGCGGATCTCCTCCGCGGTGGCCTCGAGCGCTTCCTTGCCGCGCGCAGTGATGACGAGGTTCGCGCCTTCCCTGGCCAGCGCCATAGCACAACCCTTGCCCAGGCCCTTGGAGGCGGCGCAGATGAGCGCGTGCTTGCCCTTGATTCCCATGTCCATTGGATGAGTTCCTTTCCGGCGAAAGCTAGCGCCGCTTACCGAGGATGGACCCCAGCACGCCGCGGATGATTTCGCGTCCCACTGTCGAGCCGATGGTGCGCACCGTGCTCTTGGCGAGGGTTTGCGCAAGGCCGTCTTGTTTGCATCCCCAGTCGGCGCCGGGGCGCCTGGGGCCGTGGCGGTTGGCGAGCCCCGGCAGCAGCTCGAGGTCGGTTTTTTCCGTTTTCGCGATGAGAAGGGGCGTGGCCATGACGGTAAAATTATGACATGGCCGGACACAGCAAATGGGCGAACATCAAGCACCGCAAGGCGGCCGCGGACGCCAAGAAGGGCAAGGTTTTCACGCGCCTGATCAAGGAAATCACTGTGGCCGCGAGGCTGGGCGGGGGCGATCCCGACAGCAATCCGCGCCTGCGCCTGTGCCTGGACAAGGCGCGCGAAGCCAACATGACCAAGGACTCCGTGACGCGCGCGGTGCAGCGCGGCACCGGCGAACTCGAAGGGGTCGCCTACGAGGAAGTGCGCTATGAAGGCTATGGCGCGGGCGGCGCCGCGGTGCTGGTCGATTGCCTGACGGACAACCGCACCCGCATAGTGGCGGAAGTGCGCCATGCCTTCACCAAAGCGGGCGGCACCATGGGCGCCGACGGCTCCGTGGCCTATCTCTTCAAACACTGCGGCCAGTTTGTGTTCGCTCCCGGGGCCTCCGAGGACAAGGTCATGGAGGCGGCGCTCGATGCCGGGGCCGACGATGTGGTGACCAACGAGGACGGCTCGATCGAGGTGCTGAGCGCGCCTCACGATTTCGACAAGGTGAAAAGCGGGCTGGAGAAGGCAGGCCTCAAGGCGGAACTGGCTGAGATCACCATGAAGCCGGTGAACGAGATCGCCGTCGCGGGCGAGGACGCGGCGCGCCTGCGCCGGCTGCTGGACGCGCTGGAGGCTCTGGACGACGCGCAGGCCGTCTACACCACCGCTTCCCTGGAAGAGTGAGAATCCTCGGCATCGATCCGGGCTTGCGCAACACCGGGTTCGGCGTCATCGATAAGGCAGGCAACCAGCTGCGCTACGTCACCAGCGGCACCGTGAAGTCGGGCGAGGGTGATCTCGCCGCCCGCCTCAAGGTGCTGCTCGAAGGCCTGAACGAGGTGATCGCGGCGCAGGCGCCGCAGGAAGTGGCTATCGAGAAGGTCTTCGTCAACGTCAATCCGCAATCGACGCTGCTGCTCGGGCAGGCGCGCGGCACCGCCATCTGCGCCGCGGTCATCGCGGGGCTCCCGGTCGCGGAGTACACTGCGCTGCAGGTCAAGCAGGCGGTGGTCGGCAAGGGCCACGCCAAAAAAGAACAGGTGCAGCACATGGTGAAACGGCTGCTCGCGCTGCCCGGGGATCCCAGCCCGGATGCCGCCGACGCCCTCGCCTGCGCCATCTGCCACGCGCATTCCGCCGCGCTGGGCGCGATCAGCACCCGCGGCCTGCACCTCAAGAAGGGGCGCCTGGTTTGATCGGCCGGATCACGGGCAGGCTCTTCGCCAAGCATCCGCCGCAGGTGCTGGTGGACGTGAACGGCCTCGCCTACGAGGTGGACGTGCCGATGAGCACCTTCTACAACCTGCCGGCGACCGGCGAGGAAGTGACCCTCCATACGCACCTCGTGGTGCGCGAAGACGCGCATATCCTGTTCGGCTTCGGTACGCAGGAGGAGCGCGCGGTCTTCCGCCAGCTGATTCGGATCTCGGGGATCGGGGCGCGGACGGCGCTTTCGGTGCTCTCGGGGCTCTCCGTGACCGAACTCGCGCAGGCGGTGGCGATGCAGGAACCGGCGCGCCTGACGAAGGTGCCGGGCATCGGCAAGAAGACCGCGGAGCGACTGCTGCTGGAGCTGAGGGGCAAGCTCGCCGATGCGCTGCCCGCGGAGGTGAAATCCGGCGGCAACGGCGACGTGCTCAATGCGCTGCTGGGGCTCGGCTACAGCGAGAAGGAAGCCTTGGTCGCAGTGAAGGGGCTGCCCCCGGGCATTGGCGTCACCGAGGGCATCCGGGCGGCGCTGAAGGGGCTGGCGAAAGGGTAGGGTGGGGCAAAATGTTACCGATCGGTAACATTTTGCGTACCCCACCACCCCGGGATCCCGAAAACGCCCGGCCCGTCGCCCGGTAAGATAGGGGATGGCCGTAGAAACCGACCGCCTGATCTCCGCGGCGCCGACCTCGACGCAGGAAGAACAGATCGAGCGCTCCCTGCGCCCGGCCACGCTCGCCGAGTACGTCGGCCAGCAAAAGACGCGCAGCCAGCTGGAGATCTTCATCCGGGCGGCAAAGGGCAGGAGCGAGGCGCTCGACCACGTGCTCTTGTTCGGCCCGCCGGGCCTGGGGTCTCGTTGACTGCATGGTCGCGCTGCCAGGCCAGCTC
>SXNB01000021.1 GCA_005777205.1 Burkholderiales bacterium
GGCGCCGCTGCACCATCACTACGAACTGGAAGGCTGGAAGGAATCGCAGGTGGTGGTGCGCTTCTGGATCATCACCATGATGCTGGTGCTATTCGGGCTGTCGACGCTGAAGCTGCGGTGATCATGGACATACGCCAGCCCCGCTTCAGCATGCTACCCGCGCCAAAGGCGGTCCCGCTCGCCGGCAAGCGGGTGCTGATCCTGGGCATGGGCGACAGCGGCTTGTCGGCGGCGAACTGGGTCAAAGCGCAGGGCGGCGCCGCGCGCGTGGCGGACTCGCGCAGATCCCCGCCGCGCGCCGGCGAATTCGCGGGCTGCGAGACGATCGCCGGCCGCCTCGACGCCTCGCTGCTCGACGGCGTGGATCTCGTCTGCAAGAGCCCGGGCCTGGCCTTGTCCGGGCCGGTCGTGGGCGAAGCGTTGGCGCGTGGCATCCCGGTGCTGGGCGACATCGAGCTCTTCGCGTGGCACGTGCGCGCGCACTCCCGGTCCAAAGTCCTCGCGGTCACTGGCACCAACGGCAAGACCACGGTCGCCGCGCTCGCTGGGCACCTGCTGCGGTCTGCGGGGATCGACTGCGAGGTCGCTGGCAACATCGGCCCGGCGGCGCTCGAGGCGCTGCTCGGGCGCGGCGGGCGGCCGCCCGCGGCATGGGTGCTCGAACTCTCCAGCTACCAGCTGGAGACCACGTGGTCGCTCGCGCCCGATGCGGCCGCGATGCTGAACCTGACCGAGGATCACCTGGACCGCTACGCGGGGCTGGCGGATTACGCCGCGGCCAAGGCACGCGTGTTCCAGGGCGCCGGCCTGCAGGTGCTCAACCGCTGCGATTCGGCCTCGATGGCGATGCTGCGGGACAGCCGGCCGCAGGCGACTTTCGGCATGGATCCGCCGGCAATGCCGGAGGACCTCGGACTGGTCGCCGACGGCGGGCGCGAATGGCTCGCGTGCGGCGCCCAGCGCATCCTCGCCGCTGACGAACTGCCGCTTCACGGCCGGCACAACGTTTTCAATGCGCTCGCCGCCTGCGCGCTCGCGCAAGCGGGTGGCGCGCCGCGGGCGGCGCTTGCCGCTGGCTTGCGCACGTTCCGCGGCTTGCCGCACCGCGTCGAGCGCATCGCCGAGGCTCGCGGCGTGGCGTGGATCGACGATTCCAAGGGTACCAACGTCGGTGCCACGATCGCGGCGCTCAACGGGATGGGTCGAAGGACTGTACTGATCGCGGGCGGGGATGGCAAGGGGCAAGACTTCAAGCCGCTGGCCGCTCCGGTCAAAGCGCACGCGCGCGCGGCGCTGCTGATCGGCCGCGACGCGCCGCTGATCGAGGCCGCGCTCAAGGAGACCGGCGTGGCCATCGAGCGCTGCCGCACGCTGCAGGCAGCGGTGAAGCGCGCTGCGGAGCTCGCGCAGCCGGGGGACGCCGTGTTGCTGTCGCCAGCCTGCGCCAGCTTCGACATGTTCCGCGACTACGCGCATCGCGGGCAGGTGTATGCGGAAGCAGTAATGGACGCGGTAAGGGAGCGTACCCGTGGCTGAGGCGCTCGCCGGTGTCGCTGACCTGCGCTCGGGGCGCGGCGCACCGGATGCGGAGTACGACCGGTCGCTGGCCTGGGCGGCGCTGCTGCTGACGGCGACCGGCCTGGTGATGGTGTACTCGGCCTCGATCTCGACCGCCGAGGCGAGCCGGTTCACGGGGCAGAACGCGGCCTATTACCTGTTGCGCCACGGCACCTTCCTGGCCCTCGCGCTGGTGGCGGCGGTGGCGGTGTTCCTGGTCCCGGTGCGGCACTGGCAGAAGGGCGCGCCGTGGCTGTTCGCCGGTGGCATCGTGCTGCTGGTGCTGGTGCTGGTCCCGGGCATCGGCCGCGAAGTGAACGGCGCGCGGCGCTGGCTCAACGTCGGCATCGGTACGCTGCAGCCCTCTGAGCTGGTGAAGCTCGCGGTGGTGCTCTACGCGGCCGACTACACGGTGCGCAAGCACGCAGTGCTGAAGAACTTCCGCCGCGGCTTGCTGCCGATGCTCGCGGTGATGCTCGGGGTGGCGTGGCTGCTGCTGCGCGAGCCGGACTTCGGCGCCCTGGTGGTGATCACGGTGACCGCCTTCGGCATCCTTTTCCTGGGCGGCATGAGCCTGCGCCACTTCGGCGCGCTGGTGGGCATGCTGGCGGTGGGCTTCGTCGCCCTGGTGCTGTCCTCGCCCTACCGCATGCAGCGCATCTTCGGCTTCATGGATCCCTGGGCCGATCCCTGGGGCAAGGGCTACCAGCTGTCTCACGCTCTGATCGCCTTCGGCCGCGGCGAGTGGTTCGGTGTCGGCCTGGGCGCGAGCGTGGAGAAGCTGCACTACCTGCCCGAGGCGCACACCGATTTCCTGCTCGCGGTGATCGCCGAGGAGCTTGGCCTCGTCGGTGTCGCCGCGGTGGTGCTGCTGTTCACCTGGGTGGTGCTGCGCGCCTTCGCTATCGGCCGACAGGCGGCGCTTCGCGAGCGCCATTTCGCCGCGCTCACGGCGCAGGGCCTGGGGATCTGGATCAGCTTCCAGGCGCTCATCAACATGGGCGTGAACATGGGTCTGCTGCCCACCAAGGGCCTCACCCTGCCGCTGATGAGTTTCGGCGGCACCGGGCTGGTGATCAATTGCGTGGCAATCGCGATCCTGATCCGGATCGATTGGGAAAACCGCCAGCTTGCCAGAGGATTGAACGCGTAGTGGCCAGGACGATCCTCATCATGGCGGGCGGCACTGGTGGCCATGTGTTCCCGGGGCTCGCGGTCGCCGACGAGCTGCGCGGCCGCGGCTGGAACGTGGTCTGGATGGGGTCGCGCGGCGGCATGGAGGCGCGCCTGGTCCCGGCGCGCGGCTATTCCATGGCCTGTATCCGCGCCGTGGCGCTGCGCAGCCGCGGCCTCGCGGCGAAACTGCTGCTCCCGCTCAACCTCCTCGTCGGCTTCTGGCAGAGCGCGCGCGCCATCTTCCGCATCCGGCCTGACGTGGTGCTGGGCATGGGCGGCTACGTCGCGTTCCCCGGCGGCATGATGGCCTCGCTGCTGGCGCGGCCGCTGGTGGTGCATGAGCAGAACGCGATCGCGGGCCTCGCCAACCGGGTGCTGGGCGGCGTCGCCGACCGCGTGCTGGTGGCGTTCCCGGAGGCGATGAAGAACGGCGAATGGACCGGCAACCCGGTGCGCGCCGAGATCGCCGCACTGGCCGATCCGGTCGCGCGCTACGGCTCGCGCAGCGGACCGCTGCGCCTGCTCGTTGTCGGGGGTAGCCTCGGCGCGCAGGCGCTGAACGAAGCGCTGCCGCGGGCGCTCGCGGCGATGGCGCCCGCGCAGCGTCCCAGCGTCGTCCACCAGTCGGGCGAGAAGCACCTTGAGGCGCTGCGTGCTGGCTACGCCGCTGCAGGGGTCGAGGGCGAGCTGCTCTCCTTCATCGATGACATGGCCGCGCGCTACGCGGAGGCCGACCTGGTCATCTGCCGCGCCGGGGCCATGACTGTCGGGGAGATCGCCGCTGGCGGCCTCGCCAGCGTGCTGGTGCCCTTCCCGCATGCGGTGGACGATCACCAGACCGCGAACGCGCGCTTCCTCGCCGACCGGGGCGCGGCCATCCTGTTGCCGCAGCCGGAGTTGAGCCCGCCGCGGCTCGCCGCGCTGCTGCAGTCAATGGACCGGGCAAGCCTGCTCGAGATGGCTCGCAAGGCGCGTGCCCTCGGCAAGCCCGAGGCGACACGCGTGGTCGCCGACCGCTGCGAGGCCCTTGCCGCCGGGAGGGCGTCGTGAAGCACAAGGTGCGCCGCATCCACTTCGTGGGCATCGGCGGCTCGGGCATGAGCGGCATCGCCGAGGTGCTGGCGAACATGGGCTACGAGGTAAGCGGGTCCGACCTGGCCGAGAGCGCCGCGACCCGGCGCCTGGTCGGGCTAAGCGTGGTGGTGCGTCTCGCGCACGAGGCTGCGCACATCCAGGGCGCGGACGTGGTGGTGGTATCGAGCGCGGTCCGTCCCGACAACCCGGAGGTGATCGCGGCGCGCGCCGCGCGCGTCCCGGTGGTGCCGCGCGCGCTGATGCTGGCCGAGCTGATGCGCCTGAAGCAGGGCGTGGCGAACGCCGGAACCCA
>SXNB01000148.1 GCA_005777205.1 Burkholderiales bacterium
ACGAGCCCACCGAGGGTCTGGAGCCGGTGATCGTGCAGGCGCTGACGCAGGTGCTGCTCAAGCTGCGCGGCGAGGGCGGACTCGCCATCGTCCTGGTGGAGCAGAATAGCCGCGTAGCGCTGGAATTCTCTGAACGCACCGTGGTCATGGACCGCGGTCGCATCGTGTTCGACGGCGAGTCCGCGCGCCTGAGAAAAGACCCCGAGTACCTCGCTAACCTGATCGCAGTGCAATGACGATGACCACTGAATTCCAGAAACCCCTCAACCTGCACGCGCTGCTGAAGGCGATCGACTTTCCGCTCTGGATCGACCAGCGGCGCAACAAGCTGCAGCCGCCGGTGTGCATCCAGCAGATCTGGCAGGACACCGATTTCATCGTGTCGGTGGTGGGCGGACCCAACCGCCGGCACGATTACCACGACGATCCGCTGGAAGAGCTGTTCTTCCAGTTCAAGGGTAACGCCTACCTGTCGATTATGACGCCCGAGGGCCCGCAACGGGTGGACCTGGAGGAGGGCGCGATCTTCCTGCTGCCGCCACACGTGCGTCATTCCCCGCAGCGTCCGGAAGCCGGCAGCCTGTGTCTGCTGGTGGAGCGCGCGCGGCCGAGCCACCTGGTGGACGCCTTCGAGTGGTTCTGCCCGTCCTGTTACCACTTGCTGCATCGGGTTGAAGTGCACGTTTCGAACCTCGCCTCGCAGTTGCCGATGGCGTTCGACGCCTTTCACGCCGATCTCACCAAGCGCACTTGCGGGAAGTGCGGCACCCTGCATCCGGGCAAGTGATGGGCGTGGACGAGCGCCGCCTGCGAGGCCGCGGCAGCTATGTCGCGGACCTCGCGCCCGATGGTTGCTTGCACCTTGCGTTCGCTCGCAGCCCCTATGCGCGTGCGGCGCTAAGAGCTGTTCGGGCTGACTCGGCCCGTGCGGCGCCTGGGGTGCTCGGTGTGTTCACGGGTGCTGATGTCGCGGGGCTTCATGACATCGCGGTGAACCGGCCTTTCGAGGGCATTTCGGTGCCGCCGCATCCGTTGCTGTCGCAGGCTGGTATTCACGCGGTCGGCGAGCCTTTCGCGGCTGTGGTGGCGGCCACGCTGGACCAGGCACGAGATGCCGCCGAGTTGATCGAGCTCGACGTGGATGGCCGGGACGCGCGGGTCGAGCCGGATCCCGACCGTGTCGCCTACCGCCAGACCTGGGAAGCGGGCGAGGTCGAAGCGACCTTCGCCGACGCGCACCGCGTCGTTCGTGTCCGGGTCGAACAGGCGCGCCTGGCTGCCGCGCCCATGGAAGCGCGTGCCACGCTGGCGATCCCGGACGCGGACGGCGTCACGGTCTGGACTTCCACGCAGGCACCGTTCAAGGTGCGCGCCGACATCGCGAATGTGCTTGTGCTTGATGAGTCGAAGGTGCGCGTGATCGCGCCGGACGTCGGCGGCGCGTTCGGCGCCAAGGGCGCCACCTATCGCGAGGACCTGATGGTGGCCTGGGCAGCGCTGCGTTTGGCGCGGCCGGTGAAGTGGATCGCAAGCCGGAGCGAGGATTTCCTTGCTACGCAGCACGGGCGCGGCAGCCGGGCGGAGGCGGAACTGGCGCTGGACCGGGACGGGCGCTTCCTCGGTCTGCGCGCCAGCATCATGTGCTCGCTGGGTTCGGTGATGACGAACAGCTCGGTGATCACCGGGTTCAACCAGGCGCGCATCCTTCCCGGGCCCTACCGGGTGCCCACGATGAGGATCGAGCTGGAGGGCCGCCTCACTGATACGGCCACTGTCAGCATCTACCGCGGCGCAGGGCGACCAGAGGCCGCGTTTCTGATGGAGCGCCTTGTGGATGCCGCGGCCCGCACCATGGGCATGGATCCGGCGGAGATCCGGCGACGCAATTTCGTCCACGCCACGGCCTTGCCCTGGGATACGCCGACGGGGGCACGGCTCGACTCCGGTGACTATGGCGCCACCCTCGATCTCCTGCTGAAGCAGGCGGACTACACCGCCTTGCGCGCGGAGGTTGCGCGCCGGCGGGCGTCTGGTGAGCGGGTGGGCATCGGTCTCGCTTCGTACGTCGAGCCCTGTGGGCGGGGCGGGGAATCGGCGCGCGTGAAGCTGGAAGCGGATGGCCGCGTCAGCGCCTGGACGGGCGCGACCTCACAGGGGCAAGGCCGGGAGCGCGCATTCGCGAGGATCCTCGCCCGGGAACTCGGTGTCGCCGAAGACAAGGTGGACATCCATCAAGGCGACACCGCGGACCTGCCGGACGGTGTTGGCGCGCTGGCAAGCCGATCCACCGGGATCGGCGGCAGCGCGCTCGTGCTGGCCGCGCGGCGCGCGCGCGCGGAGGGTGGCGATGCCACCGAATGGCACGAGACGAAGGGCGAGCCCTGGAGTCATGGTAGCTGCCTGGCCGTGCTGCGGATCGACCAAGAAACCGGTGAGCCCACGATCGAACGCCTTCTGCTGGCCGATGACGCCGGCCGGATCATCGATGCTGCAGGCGCCGAGGGGCAACTGCATGGCGGCATCGCGCAGGGCTTGGGTCAGGCGCTGCTCGAGCGCGTGGTCTATGATGAGGTCGGGCAGTTGCTGACCGGATCTTTTCTGGACTACGCCATGCCGCGCGCAGTCGATTTCCCACAACCCGAGCTGATGCATACGGAGACGCCGACGCCTTTGAACGAACTCGGCGCCAAGGGATTGGGCGAAACCGGCTGTATCGCGGTTCCCCCGGCCATCGTCAATGCCGCCTTGGATGCCTTGTCCGGCGACGGCGTGACGCACCTGGACATGCCGCTCACCGCGCCCGCCCTTTGGCGCGCCATGGACCCCGCCAGGAGAGGACGGGAAGCATGAAACCCTCGAAGGACGGCGCCAAGGCACGGGCGCGCGCGGAGTTGCGCGGCATCTGGGCGGCCACGCTGACGCCGTTCCGGCCCGATCTTTCCGTCGACGAGGAGGGCTGGCGCCGCAACCTGCGCCACTGGTACGGTACGCTTGGCATCCGCGGCTTGTTCGTCAATGGCAAGCAGGGCGAGTTCGGCTCCATGACCGTGGTCGAGCGCAAGCGTACGGCCGAGGTCGCGGCGGAAGAGGCAAAGCCCTACGGCGCCGGAGTCATGGTGTCCTGCTCCGACCAGAGCCTGGACACCGTCATCGAACTGGCGAAGCACGCCCAGTCCATCGGCGCCGGGACCATCGTGGTGCACACGCCGCTGCTGTATTTCGGCGCTCACACCGACCACACTGTTTACGAGTATTACCGCCACATCGCGGAACAGGTGGACATCGGCGTGGTGCTGTGGAACCAGCCGCCCGACTGCGGCTACATGATCAGCCCGGAGCTGTGCGCACGGATGGCGGAAATCCAGAACGTGGTGGCGATCAAATACAGCGTACCGCGCGAAACCTACGCCCGGCTGACGCGGCTGGCGGGCGAGTGCCTCATTGTCAGCACCTCGAACGAAGAGGAATGGCTGGAGAACATCCTGGAGCTGGGCTGGCAGGTGTACCTGTGCTCCACGCCGCCCTACCTGCTGCAGACGGCCGCAGACCGGCGCATGCACGAGTACACCGAGCTGGGGTTCAAGGGTGAGGCGAAAAAGGCGCGCGCGGTGAGTGCGAGCCTTGATTCGGTGCGACGCGCGCTCAAGACCACTCGGCCGCCCGGCAAGGCGGCGGCGCACCAGAAGTACTGGCAGGAACTGCTAGGGCAGGCGGGCGGTCCAGTGCGCAGGCCCTTGCTGGGCCTGACCGACGCCGAGAAGCAGGTGACGCGGTCGGCCTTCGAAGCCTGCGGCCTGAAGAGGGGATAGCGCGCAAGGCAGCGGCATCCACGGACATTGACAGCATCAATCACGTCGGCA
>SXNB01000149.1 GCA_005777205.1 Burkholderiales bacterium
ATCACCGCCATGGACGCCGAGCGCCGCACGAGGCGCGCGCGTCGACAGGCGAGCGAGGGCCTCACGCGTGTGGCGCTGGTGGGCTACACCAACGCCTGCAAGTCGACGCTCATGCGCGCGCTGACCGGAAGCGATATCATGGTCGCAGACAAGTTGTTCGCAACGCTCGACACCACCGTGCGCGCCCTGCATCCCGAGGGCAAGCCGCGGGTGCTGGTGAGCGACACCGTCGGCTTCATCAAGAACCTGCCGCACGAGCTGGTGGCGTCATTCAAGTCCACGCTGGACGAGGCGCTGGAGGCCTCGCTGTTGCTGCACGTGGTGGACGCGAGCGACCCGGGCTGGGAACGCCAGCATCTGGTGACCGAGAACGTGCTGGACGAAATCGGCGCGCAGGATGTGCCGCGCATGCTGGTGTTCAACAAGATCGACCGCCTCGCGCCCGCCGCGGCGGCCGACAAGGAAGCCGCGCTGCGCACGCTGCACCCGGGCTGCATTGTCATGAGCGCGCGCCGCGAGGAGGATGTCGCGAAGCTGCGCGAGGCAATCCTCGCCTTCTTTCGCAAGGACCTCGTCGAGGCGGAGCTCTTCCTGCCGTGGACCGCGCAGCAGTTGCGCGGGGAGATCTTCGATACCTGCGAAGTGCTTGAGGAACGGTCCGGAAACGACGGCGCAACTTTCCGCGTGCGCGCCGAGGCGGAGGCGCTGAAGCGCCTGAAGCGCGCTATTTCCTGAGCTTGCCCCACAGCTGGTCCAGCCTTGTGTACCGCCCGCAGCTCGAAACGTAGAACTGGTAGCGCGCCGGGTTTTTCTTGTAATAGTCCTGGTGATAGCTCTCGGCGGGCCAGAACTGCTGCGCCTTGACCACCGGCGTCAGGATCTTCTCCTTGAACGGCTTGTCCTTCTCCCATTTCGCCTTCGAGGCCTCCGCGAGCGTCCTCTGTTCCTCGGTGTGCCAGTAGATCCCGGGCCGGTACTGCGAGCCGCCGTCACAGAACTGGCGGTCGATCTTGGTTGGGTCGTGGTTGATCCAGAAGTGCTGCAGCAGTCTCTCATAGCTGATCTTGGCCGGTTCGTAAGTGACTTCGACCACCTCGGTGTGGCCGGTTGAACCGGAGGAGACCTGCTCATACGTCGGGTTCTGGGTGCGGCCGTCCATGTAGCCCGAGACCGCCGCGGTGACGCCGGGCAGTTTCTCGAAGGCCTCCTCGACGCACCAGAAGCAGCCGCCGGCGAAGGTGGCCTTGGCGAGGCCGGACTGGGCCTGCGCGACAGCGGGCATCAGGAAGGCGAGGGCGAGAATCAGGTTCTTCATGGGTGTCTCCTTGGCCTCAGTCGCGGGCGGCGGCCCCGCCCTACAGGCCCTGCAGGCGGGCCTTCTGCCCCCCGGCGGCGTCGAAATTATCCGGACCCAGCCAGCGCTCGAAGCGGCGCTTCAGGCCCGGCCACTCCGAATCGATCATGGCAAACCACGCGGTGTCGCGGTTGGCGCCCTTCACCCACATGTGCTGGCGGAACAGGCCTTCGTGGCTGAAGCCGAAGCGCAGCGCGGCCCCCTTGGAGGGCTCGTTCAGGTTGTTGCACTTCCATTCGAAGCGCCGGGAGCCGAGGTCCTCGAAGACGTGGCGCGCGGCCAGGTACAGCGCCTCGGTGGCGACACGGCTGCGCGAGATGGCCGGTCCCCACAGGATGTGACCGATCTCGATCACGCCCTGCTCCGGGTTGATGCGCATCAGGGCCTGGCGGCCTGCGACCAGGCCAGTGGCCTCGTCGATCACGGCCGAAAACAGCGGATCGTCCTTGCCCGCGTTCGCCGCTACCCAGCGATGCATGTCCGCGGCGTCGGCCGGCACCGGGTCGGCGAGGTAGGCGAAGCGCTGCGCCGCGCCGGCGCCCGAGGAAGCCCCGTAAAGTTCCGCCGCGTGGATGGTCGACAGCGGCTCCAGGCGCGCATAGCGCCCCTTGAGGGTGACGCGCGGCGGTTTCGGGCGGGGGAGTTGCAAGCGCGGGGCTACTCGACCTTCGCCTTGCCACGCAGGTCGCGCACCAGGGCGTCGATCCTCTGCTGCGTCATGCGCTGCTGGATTTGGGGCTTGACCTGCGCCAGCGGCGGGAAGTTCACCGGCCGCACGTCCTCCAAGCGGATGATATGAAAGCCGAAGCGGGTGCGCACCGGTACGCTGGTCATGGTGCCTTTCTCCAGCTTCACCATGGCGTCGGAGAAGGCCTTGTCAAAGGTGCCCGGGACGTTCCAGTCCAGGTCGCCGCCGCGCGGGCGGGTGCCGTCGTCCTTGGTGTTCTTCTGCGCCACTTCCTCGAACTTCGCGCCCTTGGCGATCTCGGCGATCAGCTTCTTCGCCTCGTCCTCGGTGGGCACCAGGATGTGGCGCGCGCGGTACTCGGTGCTACCGGTCTGGGCCTTGGCGCGAGCGTACTCCTTCTGGATGTCGGCATCGCTAGTCGGGTTCTTCTGCGCCCAGTCGCGCAGGTAGGCCTGGACAATCACAGTCTGGCGCACGAAGTCCAGTTCCTGTTGCAGCTCGGCCCTCTTGGCGAAGCCGGTGCGGGTAGCTTCCTGCTGGATGATTTCGCGGTTGATCAGCTCCTCCTTCACCGCCGCGCGCAGCTGCTCGCCGTCGGCGTCGCCCTGTTGGGCGCGCTGCTGGGTGATCAGGTCTGCGCGCTGGCGCGGGATCTGGACGCCGTTGACGGTGGCCACCGGGCCGGTGGCAGCAGCAG
>SXNB01000150.1 GCA_005777205.1 Burkholderiales bacterium
CCGCGGCAGCGCCGCCAACAGCGCGGTCTGCTATGTGCTCGGCATCACCGCCGTGAACCCGCTCAGGCACCGGCTGCTCTTTGATCGCTTCCTCAACGACAGCCGCGTCGGCCGCGACGGCAGGCCCTCGTGGCCCGACATCGATCTCGACTTTCCCAGCGGCGAGCGCCGCGAAAGCGTGATCCAGGAGGTCTACCGCCGCTATGGCCGGTGCGGCGCGGCCATGACCGCCAATGTCATCACCTACCGTGGCCGCAGCACCATCCGGGAAATCGGCAAGGTGCTCGGCTTCGGCGACGACGCGCTGGATCGTTTCTCGAGCCTCTTTGCCAACGGCGATTTTCCCGAGACACTCGGCCTGCAGCAGGTGCCGGTGGTTCCCTAGAAGGCAAAAGGTGGCGCGCCGCCTCTGGAAGCTGCGCCAGCGCTTCGGGATCGCCGCCCGGAGGGTGTCGGTGCGCACCCACGTGCCCTGGTACCTGCGCTGGCTGCTGCTCGCGGTCCTGTTCGCTTTTTCCGCGGCGCTGGCCGCTTGGATGTACGACGCAGGGCGGCGTTTCGCGGGCTTTGACCGCGGCGAAATCGAGCAGGAGCTGGCGAAGGCGCGCCAGGACCTCGCCGCGCTGAGCGGGGAGCTCGAAGGCCTGCGCGCCTCGGCCAATGCGGGTGAGAGCCGCCTGTCCATCGAGCGCACCGCGTGGCAGCAGCTGGCGCAGCAGATCCGCAGCCTGGAGCAGGAGAATGCACGACTGCGGGAAGAACTCTCGATCTTCGAGAGCATGCTGTCCTCGGCGGTCGCCCCCCCCGCGCCGCTGGGCATCCTGCGCTTCAAGGTGGAACCCGATCTCCTGCCTGGGGAGTTCCGCTACCGGCTCTTGTTGCGTGCCTCGGCGGCGCGCAAGGGCAAGGACTTCGTGGGGCACCTCGAACTGGTGGTCAACCTGACGGAAGAGGGCCGGAGTGCTATCATTACCTTGCCGAAAGCTGCGGATGCGGGCGGGCCCGCTTTCCGATTGTCTTTGAAGCACTTCCAGAGGATCGAGGGGTCGTTCCGGGTCAGCCCGAAGGCGAAGGTCGACGCGGTCCAGGTACGGATTTACGAGAACGGGTCCGCCGCTGCGAGGGCGACCCAGAGCGTGACGCCGGGCTAAAGCGCCCCGGGGCGAGGAGAGCGAGCCATGTTTGGCAGGGCCAGCAAGCCGCAGAACCGGATCGATAGCCTGATTGGCGCCACGACGCGGATCGAGGGCAACGTGTTCTTCAGCGGTGGTTTGCGCGTGGACGGGGCGGTGCGCGGCAATGTCGCGGCGCTGCCCGACCTGGCGGGCACCCTGGTGGTCTCCGAGCACGCGCGCATAGAGGGCGAGGTGCAGGCCGCCCACATCGTGGTCAACGGCACCATCAACGGGCCGGTGCATTGCCACGAGTCGCTCGAACTTCAGGCCAGTTCCCGCCTCAAAGGGGACGTGCACTACAAGAACATCGAGGTCCAGCAGGGCGCGGTGGTCGAGGGGCGGCTGGTGCACCACGGCGCGGACGTAACCAAGGCGGTCGAGCTCAAGCTCGCCTCCTGAACCCGGACAACAGGAGCAGACGATGAACGCAGTGACTGAAATGCCGGCGCCGCTGGTCTTCACCGACAACGCGGCCGGTAAAGTGAAACAGCTGATCGAGGAGGAAGGCAATCCGGAGCTCAAACTCCGTGTCTTCGTCTCCGGCGGCGGTTGCTCGGGTTTCCAGTACGGCTTCACCTTCGATGAGGTGAAGAACGAGGACGACACCGTGATGGAAAAGGACGGTGTCATGCTGCTCATCGACCCGATGAGCTACCAGTATCTGGTTGGCGCCGAGGTCGACTACAGCGAAGGACTGGAAGGGGCGCAGTTCGTGATCAAGAACCCGAACGCCACCTCCACCTGCGGCTGCGGCTCGTCCTTCTCGACGTAAAACAGTACGTAAAACAGGGACGGGCCACGTTTTCCGGACGGGGGCGCAAGCCCCCGTTTGCATTTCCGGGGTGCGCTCTCGCGGCGTGCGCCTACTTCGGGTAGATCGCTCCCAGCACCCGCCCGCCGCGCGCCCCGGTAACGGCCGGCAGATTGCCGGCCCTTCCCCCCAGCGCTTGCTGGGCGAGCCAGGCGAACGCGGCCGCCTCCACCAGTTCCGGCGCTATGCCGTGGCGGTCGCTGGCATTTACCACGGCGGGCGCGAGCAACTCGTTCAGCCTTCGCATCAGCGCCGCGTTGCGCGCGCCGCCGCCGCAGGCGATCACGCGCCGCGCGCCCTTGGCGTGCCGCGCGATGGCCTCCGAAATGCTACGCGCCGTCAACTCCAGCAGCGTCGCCTGCACCGCGCGCGGGTCCTCGCCTCCCCGCAGCCTTGCCTCCAGCCACGCGCCGTTGAACCGGTCGCGTCCGGTGCTCTTGGGCGGAGGCGCCAGGAAGTAGGGCTCCTCCAGCAGGCGCGAGAGCAGCTCGGCATCGGCTTTGCCGCCCGCGGCCCATGCCCCGTTCTCGTCGTGCGCCGTCCCGAGGTGGCGGGCGGCCCAGAGGTCCATGAGACAGTTGGCCGGTCCGGTGTCGAAACCGAGCACCGCTCCGGAGCGGGGCAGCCAGGTGATGTTCGCGAATCCGCCCAGATTGAGCACGACGCGGTCTTCTTGCGCGCTCGAGAAGGCCGCGGCGTGGAACGCGGGCGCGAGCGGCGCACCTTGTCCGCCGGCCGCGACATCTCGGCTGCGGAAATCGGCTACTACCGGGAGGCCGGCCAGCTCCGCGAGGAGCGCGGCGTTACCGATCTGGAGCGTGTATCCCCTCTCGGGCCGGTGGCGGACCGTCTGGCCGTGGCAGCCGATGGCACGCACCGCGCCGTGCGCGGGCAGGTCCAGCGCGGCGATGGCCTGCGCGTAGTGGCGGGCGAGGGCGTTGCCGGCGAGCGCGGCGCGTTCCAGTTCATTCTCACCCGGAGCATTGAGCGCCAGCAGTTCTGCGCGCAGCGAGCGCTCGAAGGCGACGTGGCTGTGCGCAAGGATCCGAGGGCGCGGCGCACCGAGGTCCGCGAGCAGCGCGTCGACACCATCCATGCTGGTGCCCGACATCAGGCCCGCGTACAGGTTACTCAAGCACGGTCAGCCAACGGCAGTTCACTCAAACAGCGCGATCCGCGTCCCGGACAGGAAATCCAGCTGTGCGAGCAGCGGCGCGCCCTGGGCGCGGAAGAACGGCAGGTCGGCGGACGGTACCGGCAGCGCCGCGGGCAGCGCCATGCGCAGCGGATCGCGTGCCGCACCGCCCACCCTGAACTCGTAATGCAGGTGCGGCCCGGTCGCCCAGCCGGTCTGGCCGACGAAGCCCACCGTGCCGCCTTGCGCCACGCGTGCGCCCTTGCGGATACCGGGCGCGAAGCCTTTCAAGTGCGCATAAAGGGTGGTGTTGCTGCCGCCGTGGCGCAGGATCACCACGTTGCCGTAGCCGCCCTGGCGGCCGGCGAACTCCACCACGCCGTCGCCTGCGGCGCGCACCCGCGTTCCGGCGGGCGCGGCGTAATCCACGCCCTGGTGCGCGCGCCAGGTCTGCAAGAAAGGGTGCTTGCGCATGCCGAAGCCCGAGCTCACCCGGGAGAATTCCAGCGGCGAGCGCAGGAAGGCCTTGCGCAGGTTCTTGCCGTTTGGCGCGTAATAGCCCCCGGCGCGGCGTCCACCGGTGTCGGCGGCGGCGAACCATATCGCGTGCAGCGTGCGTCCCTGGTTGACGAACCCCGCCGCCAGCACGCGCCCGGCGCGCACGGGGCGCCCCTCCAGCGTGTGCATCTCGTAGACCACGGCGAGGCGGTCGCCGCGGCGCGGGTCGCGGCCGAAGTCGAGGTCGCCGCCGAAGATGTCCGCCAGCTGCATCGCCACCGAATCCGGGATCCCGGCGGCATCGGTGGCGGCGAACAGCGAGCTGCGGATTTCGGCCGATTTCGTCTCCTGGCGCGTGATGAGCGCAGCCGGCGACTCGCTGGCGGCAAGGCTGGCACCGGCGCGCTCGAAGCGCACCAGTACGTCGCGGGGCGCCAGGAACGAGAGCCAGACCAGCATGCCGTCGGGGCGCACGTCGGCCGTGACCGTGGTGCCGGGGCGGAGCAGGCGCAACTGGGGCATGCCGGCGAGCGCCCGGGCGTCCGGCTCGCCGATGCCGAGCCTCGCCAGGAGCTCGGCGACGGTGTCGCCGCGCTGGAAGCGCTCCTCGCGGATGAAGCTCCCCGGTGCGGGAAGCGTCGCCTCCTCGATCGCGATCGCCAGCGGCTCGGGCAGCGTCGTCTTGGGCAGCAGCAACTGCGCGTTCTGCGCCTCGCTGATGGTGGCGAGCGCGGCGACCATGCCGAACAAGGCAAGCGCCGCCAGTACGCCGGCCCTGGCCAGGGAAAGGTTCCGAATCAAGTGTCCACCTTCATGGTTCGGCTAGAATGCTTTGTTTATCAGATGCCTGCGAGAGTTTAACAAAGAAATGACGGGTCCAACCATTCCGGTTCCAGAGGCCCTGGAGCTCATCAAGCGCGGCTGCCACGAGTTGATCGTGGAGGAGGAGCTCGTGCGCAAGCTGAAGACCGGGCGCGCGCTGCGGGTGAAGCTGGGCCTGGATCCGACCGCGCCCGACCTGCACCTGGGCCACACCGTCGTGATCAACAAGCTGCGCCACTTCCAGGACCTCGGCCATCAGGTCCAGTTCCTGATCGGCGACCCGACCGGCAAGAACACCACGCGCCCGCCCCTGTCGCGCGCGCAGATCCTGGAGAACGCCAAGAGCTACCGCACGCAGATGGCCAAAATCCTCGACCCGGAGAAGACGCAGGTGATGTTCAATTCGGAGTGGTCGGACAAGCTGGGCGCCGAGGGCATGATCCGACTGTGCTCGCGCTACACCGTGGCCCGCATCCTGGAGCGGGACGACTTCGCCAAGCGTTACAAGTCGGGCCAGCCGATTTCGATGCACGAGCTGCTCTATCCGCTGATGCAGGGTTACGACTCGGTGGCGATGAAGGCGGACGTTGAGCTAGGTGGCACCGACCAGAAATTCAACCTGCTGGAGG
>SXNB01000151.1 GCA_005777205.1 Burkholderiales bacterium
GGTCTCGATCACCACACGGTCGAACTTCAGCTTGCCACGGCTGCGCTTCTCGTGCAGCTCTCCGAGGATGCGGATGAGATCCCCTCGCACGGTGCAGCAGATGCAGCCGTTGTTCATCTCGACGATCTGCTCCTCGCCATGTTCGAGGATCTCGTTGTCCACGCCTGCCTCGCCGAACTCGTTCTCGATCACCGCGATGCAGTGGCCGTGGTCCTCCTTGAGAATCCGGTTGAGCAGCGTGGTTTTGCCGCTGCCGAGAAACCCAGTGAGAATGGTGACCGGCACCATCTGCGTTTCGCTCATGACGTTCTACAGTGTGTGTGACGATGCAGGCGCGCGCCTCAGGCGCAGCTGGCGCAAACGCCCTTGACGGTGACCTCGAGGCCCTCAGCGCGGAACCCGCGCGGCATCGCCGCCGGAAGGCGCGGCGTTTTGACCTCATCCAGGCACAGGACCTTGCCGCATCGATTACAGTGGAAATGGGCGTGGGCGTCGTGGTGGCGGTCGGCGGCCGAGAAGCGCCAGGCGCGGTCCCCGCTCGAGATCCGGTGCGCGAGCCCCTGCCCGACCAGCCAGTCGAGCACCCGGTACAGCGTGACGCGGTCGATCGCGTCCTCCGCCAGGTCGCGCTCCAAGTCATGGTGGCTCGCCGCCTCGCCCTGCCGCAGCAGGGCCGCCAGCACCCGCACCCGCGCCGGCGTCACCCGCTCCCCGGTCGCGCGCACCCGGGCCGCCGCCACCTGTTCCGCCTGCCTGCGCTGCATGATGGCAGGATAGGGCAAGCCCGGTGCAGATGCAACCCTGTTGCGCTTGCGGGCGCTCAGTGCGAATGCAGCAGCACTGGCGTGGCGACCCCGGCGGCGATCAGCGCCAGCTGCGCGGCAGCCTCCGGTAGGCGCCAGTGCCGGTGCAGCTCCGGGATGAGGTCCGCCACCGCGATATACAGGAGGCTCGGTGCCGAGACCGCCAGCACGTAGGGCCTCGCGGCCTCTGCGTCGGACAGCGCGAAGTAGCCCAGCAGGCCGCCGGCGACCAGCTTGCGATGGTGGGCCATCAGCCCGATGCCGTGCTCAGGCTAGGCACTGCTCCAGCCCAGCGAGGAACAGCTCCTTCGGCAGCTTCTTGCCGATGAACACCAGGATGGAGTGCTTCTTCTCGGTCTTCAGCCAAGGCTTGCCCATGTCGCCGCCCATCATCATGTGCACGCCCTGGAACACCACGCGGTTGGGCTTGCCCTTCATCCACAGCACGCCCTTGTAGCGCAAGAGGTCCGGGCCGTAGACCTGGATCATGCCGGAGAGGAACTGCTCCAGCTTGTCGCCTTCGAAGGGCTTGTCCGAGCGGAACACGAACGATTCAACCTCGTCATGGTGCTCGTGGTGGGTGTCGGCGAGAAATTCCGGATCGAGCTCCAGGATCGCGTTCAGGTTGAAGCCGCGGATATCCAGGATCTCCGCGATCGGCGCCTCTCCGAAGTGCACCCTCTTCACCGGCGCGCGCGGGTTCATGCGGTGGATGCGCTCGGAGAGCTTTTTCACCTCGGCTTCGTCCACGAGGTCGGTTTTGGACATCAGGATCCGATCGGCGAACCCCACTTGCTGTTGCGCCTCGGTGAACTCATCGAGCTGCTTGGGTGCGTGCTTGGCGTCCACCACCGTGACGATGGAATCGAGCAGGTAATAGGCGCCGATGTCCTCGTCGGTGAAGAAGGTCTGCGCCACCGGCCCCGGGTCGGCCATGCCGGTGGTCTCAATCACCACGCGGTCGAACTTCAGGCTGCCCTTCTGGCGCCGGTCCTTCAGGTCCCCGAGGATCCGGATGAGATCCCCCCTCACGGTGCAGCAGATGCAGCCGTTATTCATCTCAACGATCTGCTCCTCGCTCTTTTCGAGGATCTCGGAGTCCACACCGGTCTCGCCGAACTCGTTCTCGATCACGGCAATCTTGTGCCCGTGGTCTTCCTTGAGTATCCGGTTGAGCAGCGTGGTCTTTCCCGCGCCAAGAAAGCCGGTGAGGATGGTCACCGGCACCATCTGGTCTTGTTCCATGTCACGCCCTTTCGAAGGGCGCCGATTCTACTCTCCGTCAGCAAAATCAGGGACGCACCACGTTTTCTTCCGGCCGCTTAAAAGAGATGGCCCCGCGTTCCGTCGTCGAGCGACACGCGCGGCGGCCGGCCTGGTTCGCCGGGCTCGACGCGCCGGCCAAGAGCCCGGCTGACCCCGAGGCGGAAGGCCTTGGATCCCAGCGCATACCCGGAGTTCGTTGTCGCACGGATCTTCTCGATTACGACGGCGGCCATATCCACGCGGAACGTCTCCCGGTAGCCCGCACAGCGCTCGGAGACCGTCTGCCCCAGGCCGACGTACTCCGGATGGGGCGTGATGCAGGCATCCGTCTCTCCGTGGGCATTGGCGCGATGGCTCGACCAGCGATAGTCGACCGCCGCCTTCACCATGCCCGCACGCACAGGGTTCAACTCTACAAAGCGATAGCAGGCGAACAGGTAGCGCTCGGACTCCACTAGGCACGAGCGAAAACGTCCCTCCCAGAGCGCACCCGTCCTCCGGTACTTGCGATTGACATGCTGGACGTACACCAGGCTGAGCCGTCGGAAGAACCCCTCGCAGCTTTCCTGCCGCTCCGGGGTCAGCAGCAGGTGCACATGGTTGGTCATCAGGCAGTACGCGTGCAGGGCGCAGCCCTCCTTCATGGACAGGCGGGCCATCTGCCGCAGGTAGACTGTCCGGTCCTCGTCGTCGACGAAGCAGGCGGACCGGTTGTTTCCCCGCTGAATAGCGTGGACGGGGAGGCCAGGAACGATGATGCGCGAATGCCAGGGCATTCTCCGTCAACGTGGCAAAGCCAGACACGTTGACGAGGACGATCGAAAAACGTGGTGCGTCCTCGTTTTAGAGGCTGATCAGCAGGCCTTTCAGGTAGTCGCCTTCCGGAAAGCTCAATGCGACCGGATGGTCTGCGCCGCCGTGGAAGCGCTCGATCACCCGCCCTCCCACGCCCGCATCCGCCGCGGCGCCGGCGACGATGGACTGGAACAGTTCCGCGGACACGCCGCCGGAGCAGGAGAAGGTCGCCAGCAGGCCGCCGGGGGCGAGCAGCTTGAACGCGAGCAGGTTGATGTCCTTGTAGGCGCGCGCGGCGTTCTTCGCCTGCGCCGCGGTAGGCGCGAACTTGGGCGGATCCAGGATCACGAGGTCGAACTTCGCGCCGGCGTCACGCAGTTTCCGTTGCTGTGCGAAGACGTCGACCTGCTCGAACGCGATGCGCGAGGCGTCCAGCGCGTTCGCGTCAAGGTTCTCGCGTGCCACCTCCAGCGCCGGCGCAGAGCTGTCCAGCGCGAGCACGCGCTTCGCGCTGCCCGCCAGCGCCGAAAGCGCAAAGCCTCCGGTATAGCAGAACGCATCCAGCACCTCGCGCCCCGCGGCCAGGGCCCGGATCCTTTGCCGGTTGTCGCGCTGGTCGAGGAAGAATCCGGTCTTCTGCCCGGCCTCGACGTCCACCCGGAAGTTGAGCCCGTGTTCCACGATTGGGCAGCGACGCGCCTCGTGGTTGCCACGGACGAATCCCGTCCTGGGCTGCAGCCCTTCCAGCCCGCGCACCTCCGCATCCGAGCGCTCGTAGATCGCCTCGCAGCCGGTGGCCGAGGCGAGCGCGTCCAGGATCGCCTCGCGCCAGCGCTCGGCGCCGGCGGAGAGAAACTGGGCCACTAGCACGTCCGCGTAGCGGTCCACGATCACGCCCGGCAGTCCGTCGGACTCGCCGTGCACCAGGCGCAGGGCGTTGGTGTGCCGCGCCGCGGGCAGCGCCTCGCGCGCCTTCACCGCGCCCGCCACCACCGCCGCAAAGAACGGCGCCTCCACGC
The DNA here is from genome assembly GCA_005777205.1 of Burkholderiales bacterium. Lineage (GTDB taxonomy): Bacteria > Pseudomonadota > Gammaproteobacteria > Burkholderiales > SG8-39 > RBG-16-66-20. Next base: position 3,884 of record SXNB01000151.1, read on the forward strand.
GTGTCTTCGGGTCGAAGCTCCAGACGCGAGCGCGGATCTGCGATTCGGCGCTCCAGGCGGCGACCGCTATCGGTTGCCCTCCCGCGTTCTTCACCAGCAGCGTCTCGCCCGGCTCAGGCGTGCCGTCCACCTGCTCGATGGCGCCGGAAAAAATCCACGGATGGCGACGCTGTACCGAGCGCTCGCGTCCCGCTTTTAGATGCAGCGCTTTCATTTCTTCCTCGCCCGCGGATGCGCCGCGTCGTAGACCTTAGCCAGCGCCTGGAAGTCGAGGTGCGTGTAGACCTGCGTGGTGGCGACGCTCGCGTGCCCCAGCATTTCCTGCACCGCGCGCAGGTCCTGCGAGGACTGCAGCACGTGAGTGGCGAAGGAGTGGCGCAGAAGGTGCGGATGCACCGGCGCATCCAGCCCCCGCGCGCGTGCCCAGGCGCGCAGCCTCACCTGCACTGTACCTGGCGAGATGCGCTTGCCGCGCACGCCCACGAACAGCGCCCGCTCCGTGGGCGAGGCCAGTTGTGCGCGCTGACGCAGCCATTCGCGCAGCGCCTCGCGCGCGCGAGCGCCAACCGGCACCGTGCGCGTCTTCGAGCCTTTGCCGGTGACCGTGACTTCGGCCTGGCGCAGGTCCAGGCGCCCGTCCTCCGCGTCCAGCGCCACCAGTTCGGCGAGGCGCAGGCCGGAGGAGTACAGCAGCTCGAACATCGCATGGTCCCGCGCGGCTTGCGGTGTCTGCGCCTGCGGCGTATCCAGCAGCCGCTGCACCTGCTCCACCGACAGCACCTTGGGCAGGGTCCGGGCCGACTTGGGCGCGCGCACGCCCTGCGCCGGGTTAACGGCGAAACCCTGGTGCCGCACCAGCCAGTGGTATAGGCCGCGCCAGGCCGACAGGGTCATGGCGAGCGTCTTGCCGGAGAGTCCTCCGGCATGTAGCCGCGCCACCATGCGGCGCACCTGCTGCGGGTCGACCCTGGCGAAGGGCGCGCCCTCCAGCTGCGCGAACAGCAGTTCCAAAGCGTGCCCGTAGTTGCGCAGAGTCGCCGGCGACAGCCGGCGCTGGTGGCGCAGGCTGTCCAGCCAGGCCGCGGCGAGCGCCGCGTCGGTCATCTCAGATACGCACGGCGAGCGCGCCAGCGGCCAGTTCGCCGATGCGCCGCAGGTAGATCGTGCCCATCTCGCCGTAGAAACGCTGCGGGTCTTCGCTGCCCAGCGCCAGGACACCGACGTTGCGTGTCTGCCCCAGCGGCACGATGGCGACCGAGCGCACGTGCTCCTGCGCCTCGCCGAACAGGGGCAGGAACGGGTTACCCGCCGCCGGGCCGCAGGCGGGCGAGCCCATGTTGGCCGCCTGGTCGCGCAGCGCGGGATCCGACTGCTCGGTCCACATCCGCAGCGAGACATGGGGCACCGCGAAATCCTCGCGCAGGTGAAAGTGCAGCGCGCTCTCCGTGGCCGCCGCGTCGCGCGCGGCGAGCAGCGCAAGCGAGAGGCGATGCACCTTCTCGCCGATGGCGTCGTTGTCCTCGCCAAAGCGCAGCAGTTCCGACAACTTGCCCTCCAGCTGGCGCGCCTTCTCGCGCAGCGACACGATCTGGCGCTCGGTGAGCGGAATGGCACGGCCGCCGTGGGGGCTGGGCACCAGGATGGTCTCGAGCAGCTGCGGGTGCTGCTCGAAGAAGCTCGGGTTCTTGCGCAAAAACTGGGCGATCTCTTCCGGGGACATGTGGCGGCCTCTTCTTGTTCTGTGCTTCGGTCTACGGGTTGGCTACAGGTCGATCTCGCCCTCGAACACGGTTTGCGCCGGGCCCTTCATCCAGACCGGAGCATGGGGATTGTCTCCCCCAGCCCAAGACACGGTCAACGTGCCGCCCTGCGCCCGGACCTCGACCGGCGAATCCAGCAGCCCCTGCAGGATGCCGGCCACGGCCGCGGCGCAGGCGCCGGTGCCGCAGGCGAGCGTTTCGCCGGCGCCGCGTTCCCAGACCCGCAGGGCGACGGTGTGCCGGTCGATAAGCTGCAGGTAGCCGGCGTTGACCCGGTCCGGGAAGCGCGGGTGGTGCTCGATCCCGGGGCCCTGCGTGGTCACCGGCGCGGCCTTCACGTCCTTCACCACCTGCACCGCGTGCGGGTTGCCCATGGACAGGATCGCCAGCGGCACCGGCTTCCCGTCCACCGTGATGGACTGCACCAGCGGCGACTCGGGCGCGGGCAGGCCCATGTTCACGCTCACCTCGCCGTCGGGCTCCAGGCGCGGCGCGATGACGCCGCACTGCGTGGACACGCGCAGCTCGGTCTTCTTCGACAGCCCGCGCGCATGCACGAACTTGACGAAGCAGCGCGCGCCGTTGCCGCACTGCTCCACCTCGCCGCCGTCAGCGTAGAAAATGCGGTAGCGGAAATCCAGATCCGCGGCGGGCGGCGGTTCAAC
>SXNB01000152.1 GCA_005777205.1 Burkholderiales bacterium
CGATCGATTTCGTGAAGCGGCCTGCGCACGCTGGTGCTGCGTCCGTTCCAACGCGTCACCGCCGCCTTCACCTGATCCTGGCCCGCATGACGCAGGCGATCGCGGTCCAGAAGCTGGGACCGCGCCACCGTGGCGACATCGCGCGGCACCTGATCCGCCTGCCGGCGGAGGACCGGCGACTGCGCTTCGGCCAGCCAACGCGCGACGTGGGCATTGAGCGCTACGTCGGCGACATCGATTTCGCCCGCGACCGGGTGTTCGCCATCTATGCGGAGGACCTGGCGCTGGCTGGCGTCGCGCACCTCGCGCTGGACAGCCACGAGCCGCACGCCGAACTGGGCCTGAGCGTGGACACTGCGTTCCGAGGCCGCGGTTGCGGTGCCGCGCTCCTCTCGCGCGGCGTACTGCATGCCGCCAACCAGGGCTACGGCGCGCTCTACTTGCATTGCCTGTCGGAGAACTCGGTGATGGTGCGCCTCGCCGCCAGGGCGGGGTTGAAGACCGTGGTCGCGGCCGGAGAGGCCAACGCGCGCATAACGCTGAACCACGCCCACGGCGGCGCGCTGCGCGAGGCGATGGAGGAGCAGTTCGCGCTGGTGGACTACCTACTCAAGCAGCAGGTTTTGCTGATCGGGCGCCGGACCGCGGCGCCGCAGTCCCCCGGCAAGCTACTTGTCGACGAGATGGCCGCGCGTTAGCGCGGCCAGCGCGCGCTCGGCGCTGTCACCGGACTTCTCCAACTGCGCGGCGATCAGCTCCATCTCGCGCCGGCCGCGGTTCTGCGACAGCTTCCAGCGCGTCTCCAGGCGGGTCACCTCGACGTCGAAGGTGACGATCCCGTCCAGCATCTGTTCGACGTACTGGGGCTTCAGGGCGTCGAACTTCGGCAGCCATTCCGGATCCATTTCCGCCACCAGTTCTCGCTGCGCCGCGTGCTTGGCCTGGCGGTCCGGGTTGAGCTTCACCGTGCCGTAGGCGTGCACCGCGGCGTAGTTCCAAGTCGGGACGCGCTCCTGGTCCGCGTACCAGCGCGGCGACACGTAGGCATGCGGGCCGGAAAAGATGAGCAGGACCTCGTCATCGAAAAACTCGTTCCACTGCGGGTTGTTCTTCGCCATGTGCGATTGGATGACCAGCTTTTCACCACGCTCGTGGACCCGCACCGGAAGGTGCGAAGCGTGCAGCGTGCCGCCGGTGCCCGTGACCACCAGCGCAAAGCTGTTGGCGCGCATGAAATCCGCCAGTTCGCGCAGGTCCTCGATGCGGTTGTAGGGCGGGGAGTACATCTCAGCGGATCCTCTTGGAGGGGTCGTCCTCGATGAGCGCCACCGCCTGTGCCGCAATGCCCTCCTCGCGGCCGAGGAAGCCCAGTTCCTCGGTAGTGGTGGCCTTGACGTTGATCACCGCCGGCTGCAACCCGAGGTCCGCAGCGATGTTGCCGATCATGCGCCAGATGTGCGGCGCCATGCGCGGCGCCTGGGCGATGATGGTGGCATCGACGTTGACCACGCGATAGTTGGCGGCGAACAGCTTGGCGGCGGTCTGGCGCAGAAGTTCCCGGCTGTCGATGCCCGAGAACCCGGGATCGCTGTCGGGGTAATGCCGCCCGATGTCCCCCAGCGCCGCCGCGCCTAGCAGCGCGTCGCAGATGGCGTGCAGCAGTACGTCGGCATCTGAGTGCCCCTGAAGGCCCTTGGCGTGCGGGATCTCGACCCCTCCGATAACCAGCTTGCGGCCGGCCACCAGCCGGTGCACGTCGAAACCCTGCCCGATCCTCATGCTTCCCGCCTTTCCAGGAGCGCTTGCGCGATCCCCATGTCTTCTGGATACGTTAACTTGATGTTGTCCCGGCTCCCCGGCACCAGCCGGGGCTTCAGGCCCATTTGCTCGATCGCGCTTGCCTCGTCAGTCATCGCGCTGCGGTCCCCAGCGTGCAAAGCCTGGGCCAGCATGCCGGCGCGGAACATTTGCGGCGTCTGCGCCAGCCACAGCTGCGAACGGTCGGTGGTCGCCTCGGCGCGGACCACGCCGTCCTCATGCTTCGCCGCGCGCTTGACGGTATCGGCCACCGGCAGCGCCAGCAGCCCTCCCACGGCGTCGCCCGCGCACTCGGCGAGCAAGCGCTCCAGGTCGGCGCGCGGCAGGCAGGGGCGCGCCGCGTCGTGCACCAGCATCCAGTCGTCCGCGTCCACTGCCGCCATCGCCGCCAGCAGGCCGTTGTGCACCGACTCGGCGCGGCTGGCGCCGCCGCAGTACAGCGGCTCCAGGCGGTTGCCGAATGCGGTCCAGTCGATGCGCGCGAAGGTCTTGTCGCCCGGGGCCAGAACCACGAACACGGTCTCCACCGGCGGCAAGCATATGCCGCGCACCGCGTGCCACAGCACGGGCTGCCCCGCGAGCGTCAGGTATTGTTTGGGCACCGCGACGGGCTCGCCGCGCGCCATCCGCGTCCCCGTTCCGGCCGCTGCAATCAGCGCAAAGGTGGCCAATCTGAAATCCCCGTGCTTTCAGCAAGTTAAAATTATAGGGTAGGTATGCATCGCGACGCGCTTCCCGCACGCACCCGTTATGGCCAGCTGGCCGGATCGGCGGATGCGCTCGCCCTTGCGAGACTGGCGAGGGCCTCGTCGCCGGTGGCCGTGATCGCCGCTTCCGCCGCGGACGCGCAGCGCCTCACCGAGGAAATCGCCTGGTTTGACCCGAAGCTGCGCGTGTCCATGCTACCGGACTGGGAAACGCTGCCCTACGACAGCTTCTCGCCGCACCATGACCTCGTCTCCGAGCGCCTCGCCACGCTCTACGGCATCCAGCGCGGCGAATTCGACCTCGCCATCGTGCCCGCCTCCACCGCGCTGGTGCGCCTGTGCCCGCCCGCCTACCTCGCCGCCTACACCTTCTTCCTCAAACAGGGCGAGCGCCTGGACGCGGACAAGCTGCGCGCGCAGCTGGCGGTGGCCGGCTACAACTTCGTCACCCAGGTGGTGGCGCCGGGGGAATTCTGCTTCCGCGGCGGCATCGTGGACCTGTTTCCGATGGGCAGCGCGGTGCCCTACCGCCTCGACCTGGACGACGACCTCGTCGACAGCATCAGGACCTTCGACGTCGATTCGCAGCGCACGCTGTACCCGGTGAACGAAGTGCGCCTGCTGCCGGCGCGCGAATTTCCGCTCGATGACGCCGGCCGCGCGGGATTCCGCAGCCGGTTCCGTGAGCTGTTCGAGGGCGATCCGTCCCGGCGCCGACTGTACAAGGATATCTCCAACGGCGTGCCCGCCGCGGGGGTCGAGTACTACCTGCCCCTGTTCTTCGACGCCGTCGCGACGCTGTTCGACTACCTGCCCCAGGAGGCCGTGCTGGCGCTGCACCACGACGTTTCGGGGGCCATCCAGGCATTCTGGCGCGACGCGCAGTCGCGCTTCCGGCTGCTGGGCGGCGATCCGGACCGGCCGCTGCTGCCGCCAGAGAAGATCTTCATGCCTGCCGAGGAGTTCTACCTGCGCGCCAAGGCCTGGCCGCGAGTGGATGTCGTGTCCGGCGAGACGATCGAGCCCGACCTCCCGGAGGAACCCGTTGTCGCGACGCTGCTGCCGCCGGTGGCGGTGGACCGGCGCGCACAGGATCCGTTGGCGACGCTGAAGCAGTTCCTCGCGGGCGCCGCGCCGCGCGTGCTGGTGGCCGCAGACTCGCCGGGCCGGCACCAGACCATGCTCGCCTACTTCGCCGAGTACGGGCTGAAGCCCGAGCCCTGCGCCGACTTCGGGACCTTCCTCGCCTCGAGCGCGCCGCTGTCCATCACCGTGGCGCCGGTGGCGACCGGATTTCAGGTCTCGAAGGAACTCTGGTGCGTGGTCACGGAGGCCGAACTCTACGCCGGCGTCGCCCGCCGCCGCGGCCGCGCCAAGGAGAAGTCCTCGGTCGAGGGTATGCTGCGTGACCTGTCGGAACTGCGCCCCGGCGACCCAGTGGTACACGGCCAGCACGGCATCGGCCGCTACCTTGGCCTGGTGAACATCGACCTGGGCGACGGTGCCAACGAGTTCCTGCACCTGGAGTACGGAGGCGGCGACAAGCTCTACGTACCGGTGGCGCAGCTTTCGGTGATCTCCCGCTACTCCGGCGCGCAGCCCGAGGCGGCGCCCTTGCACAAACTGGGCAGCGGCCAATGGGACAAGGCGCGCGCCCGCGCGGCCAAGCAGGTGCGGGACACCGCCGCCGAGCTACTTTCGCTTTACGCCCTGCGCGCCGCGCGCAGGGGCCACGCCTTCACGGTGAAGGCGCACGACCTGGACGCCTTCGCCGAGGGCTTCGGTTTCGAGGAAACCGCGGACCAGCAGGCGGCGATCGACGCGGTCGTGCAGGACATGACCTCGGGAAAGCCCATGGACCGGCTGATTTGCGGCGATGTCGGCTATGGC
>SXNB01000153.1 GCA_005777205.1 Burkholderiales bacterium
GGTGGGCTGGTTCGGCTTCAACGCCGGCAGCGCCCTCGCGGCGGATGGCGCCGCAGGCATGGCCATGCTGGTGACCCACATCGGCGCCGCCACCGGCGCCCTCGCCTGGCTGCTGTGCGAATGGCTGCTCTACGGCAAGCCTTCGGCGCTGGGCATCGTCACCGGTATGGTAGCGGGCCTGGGCACCATCACGCCGGCATCCGGCTTCGTGGGCCCGATGGGCGCCATCGCCATCGGCGCCATCGCCGGCGTGGTCTGCTTTGTCGCCACCAGCTGGATGAAGCGATCCCTGAAAATCGACGATTCGCTGGACGTCGCGCCGGTGCACGGTGTGGGCGGAGTCATCGGCACGCTGCTCACCGGGATCTTCGTCTCCACCACCTTCGGCGGCATCGGCTACCCGCAGGGCCAGACCATGGGCGGGCAGGTTGTGACGCAACTCATCGGCATCGTCGCGGTCGGGGCCTGGTCCGGCATCGTCACCTGGGTCCTGCTCAAGCTGACCGGCTCCATGACCGGCCTGCGCGTCGACCCAGATGAGGAAACCGAGGGCCTGGACACCGTAGAGCACAACGAGAAGGGCTACAACCTCTGAGGTAGGATGGCGGCGCATGCAGCGCCGCGAATTCATCCGCATCTGCGCGGCCACCGCCACGGCGGCGGCGGCGCCCGCCCTCTCCGCCACCGACGCCGTTCCACAACTGTATTCGCGCGTCCGCCTGGTGGATCCCGGCGGCCGGGCGCTGCGCGCCGCCGCGATTCCGGCGCAGCGCAACTTCATCTTCCACTACCCGTACGCGACCACGCCCTGCTTCCTGCTCAACCTGGGCAAGCCGGCGAGAGCCTCGGCGCGGCTGAAGACCGCCGACCAGCGCGACTACGAGTGGAAAGGCGGCGTCGGCGGCAACCGCGCGCTCGTCGCCTACTCCGCGATCTGCGCCCACGAACTCGCCTACCCTACGAAGGACATCAGCTTCATCAGCTTTCGCAGTGAAACCAGCGCGCGCAACCGCATCGCCAACGTCATCCACTGCTGCGCGGAGCACAGCCAGTACGACCCCGCCGACGGCGGCCGGGTGCTGGCCGGCCCCGCGCCGCAGCCGCTGGCGACGATCCTGCTGGAGCACGATGCGGCGAGCGATGAACTGTTCGCGGTGGGCACCCTGGGTGGCGAGATGTTCAACCAGTTTTTCGCCAAGTACGAGCTCAAGCTCGCGTTGGAGAACGGCGGCGCGGTGAAGCGCGGCGTTTCCGGTGCCGCGGTCGTGATCGAACTGGAGCAGTATGGCCGCCAGCAGGTGAAGTGCTAGTGTGAAGGAGCACGCTCGCGTGCTTTTTCTTTCCCAGGACGACCTGTTTCCGCCCGTCGAGCGCGCGCTGAAGGACCCGAGCGGCCTGCTCTGCGCCGGCGCCGACCTCTCCGTCGAGCGCCTGCTCGCTGCCTACCGCCAAGGCATCTTTCCCTGGTATTCCGGCGACGAGCCGGTCCTGTGGTGGTCCCCCGACCCGCGCATGGTGCTGTTCACCGACGAGTTGAAGGTCTCGCGCTCCTTGGCGAAAAACATCCGTAACAAGGGCTACGAAGTACGCATGGACACCGCCTTCGCCGCCGTAATCGACGCCTGTGCCAGGCTGAGGGAGGAAGACGGCACCTGGATCGGCGACGACATGCGCCGCGCCTACAAACGCCTGCACCGCGAGGGCCACGCCCACTCCTTCGAGACCTGGCGGGACGGGCGCCTGGTGGGGGGTCTCTACGGCATCGCCATCGGGCGCATGTTCTACGGCGAATCCATGTTCTCGGTCGCTACTGACGCCTCGAAAGTGGCGCTGGCGGCGCTGGTCCGGCACCTGGCTGGACGCGGCTTCCCGCTAATCGACTGCCAGCAACGCACGCCTCTGCTCGCCTCCATGGGCGGACGCGAGATCCCGCGCAGGGCGTTTTTGCGCCGCGTCGCGACATTGGTAGACTACCCGGAACAACCGGGGAAGTGGGCAGCTCAATCGCATGTCTCGGCTTAACGACCTTCCGCAGGCGGTACTGCAGTTCTACGTGACTGCACCGTACCCGTGCAGCTACCTGCCCGAGCGCATGGCGCGCTCCCAGGTCGCCACGCCCAGCCACCTCATCAACACCGAACTCTACGGCGAGTTGGTCAAGGCCGGCTTCCGGCGCAGCGGCATCTTCACCTACCGCCCGCACTGCGATAGCTGCCGCGCCTGCGTACCGGTGCGCATCGCGGTGGCCGAATTCGAGCCGCGGCGCGCGCAGCGGCGTGCCTGGACCTTGCACGAGGACTTGAGTTCGCAAACGCAACCGCTCAAGTTCCGGCTGGAGCACTACGCCCTCTACCTGCGCTACCAGTCGCGCCGCCATTCTGGGGGTGGCATGGACAACGACAGCCGCGACCAGTATTCGCATTTCCTGCTGCAGAGCCGCGTCGACACGCGACTGGTTGAATTCCGCGACGAAGGGCAGCTGGTCATGGTGTCGATCGTGGATTTTCTACCCGACGGCCTGTCCTCGGTCTACACCTTCTTCGAACCCGACCGGCGCACCGCCAGCTTCGGCACTTACAACGTGATGTGGCAGATCGAAGCCTGCCGCGCCCTCGGCCTGCCTTACCTGTACCTCGGATATTGGATCCGCGAGAGCCCGAAGATGGCCTACAAGTCGCGCTTCGCACCGATCGAGGGTTTTGACGGTGGCTCCTGGCGCCGCCTCGGCGGCCGGGACTTGAAATAGTGCTCTATACGCTGGCGCGTCCGCTCCTGTTTGCGCTGGATCCGGAGACCGCGCATTCGTTGGCGCTAGGGTTGGCCGACGCGCCGCTGCGCCTGGGCCTGCTCAACTTTCGCAAGCCCCCGCACCGTCCGGTACGCGCGATGGGCCTGGAGTTCCGCAATCCGGTCGGCCTTGCTGCGGGCCTGGACAAACAAGCCGAGCATGTGGATGCGCTCGCGGCCCTGGGCTTCGGCTTCGTCGAACTGGGCGGGGTCACGCCGAGGCCGCAGCCTGGCAATCCGCGCCCACGCATGTTCCGGATTCCCGCGGCACGCGCCCTCATCAACCGCTTCGGCTTGAATAGCGTCGGTGTAGAGGCCTTCGTCGAGAACCTCAAGCGTGCGGGCCGCAATACCATCATCGGCGTCAACATCGGCAAGAACAGGGACACCCCCAACGAGCAGGCGGCCGAGGACTTCGAGCGCTGCTTAGAAGTCCTCTATCCCCACGTGCATTATGTCTCGATCAATGTCTCCTCGCCGAATACCGCCGGACTGCGCGACCTGCAGTCCTCCGAAGCAGTGGGCGCGCTGCTCGCGCGCCTGCGCGCCAAGCGCGACGCGCTGCGCGACCAGCACGGCCGCTCGGTGGCACTCGCGCCGAAGATCGCGCCCGACCTCGACGGCGACGCGGTGCGCGCCATCGCCGACGTGGTCCGCCGCAGCGGCATGGACGGCGTGATCGCCACCAATACCACGGTGTCGCGCGAAGGCGTGAAGGACCTGCCGCAGGGCGGCGAGGAAGGTGGCCTGTCCGGCGGGCCGCTGCGCGCGCGTTCCCTGGGCGTGCTGCGTGAACTGGCCGCTGCGCTGCAGGGCGAGATACCGATCATCGGCGTGGGCGGCATCCTGAGCGGCGCGGACGCGGCTGAGCGTTTCGAGGCCGGGGCAAGCCTGGTGCAGGTCTACACCGGATTGATCTATCGCGGCCCCCGGCTGGTGTCCGAATGCGTATCGGCCTACCCCGGGAAATAAAGGACGGCGAGTTCCGCGTCGCCCTAACGCCGACGGAGGTCCGCGCACTGGCCGTCGCGGGACACGCGGTGGTGGTGGAGCCAGACGCTGGTGTGGGTATCGGCATCGACGATGCGCAGTACACCGTAGCGGGAGCCACGCTGGGCACCGCCTGGGACTGCGGGCTCGTGGTCAAGGTCAAGGAGTTGCAGAAACCGGAGTACGGCAAGCCGCGCCGGGGCCAGACCCTGTTCGGCTTCCAGCATTTCGGGCCCGAGCCCGAGTTGCTCGACGCCGCCCTCACCTCCGGCGCCACGTTCGTCGCCTTCGAAACGGTGGGCCAGACCGACGGCAGCCTTCCGATCCTTGCGCCCATGTCCGCGATTGCAGGCCGCCTCGCGGTGCAGATGGGCGCCTGGTGCCTGCAGAAAGCAAACGGCGGCTCGGGCGTGCTGCTGCCGGGTCTGGAGGGCATTGCCGCCGGACGCGTGGTGATCTTGGGCGGCGGTAACGTGGGCGGCAACGCGCTGCACGTCGCGCACGGCATGGGCGCGCAGGTCACGGTCTTCCTGCGCTCCGACAAACGCCTCGTGGGCCTGCGCGCGCGCTACCCGCGCGCTGACATCCGCGTCGGCACCGATACCCTTGCGCAAGTGGTCTCGGATGCCGACATCCTCATCGGCGGCGTGCTCGTGCCCGGCTGGATGTCGCCCAAGCTCGTCACCCGCGCGATGCTGCGCAGCATGCGCCCGGGCTCGGCGCTGGTGGACGTGGGCATCGACCAGGGCGGCATCGCCGAGACCTCACGCCCTACCAGCCACAGCGCGCCGACGTACATCGAGGAAGGCGTGGTGCACTACTGTGTGCCGAACATGCCCGCGGCCTGCGCCCTGACCGCGAGCCAGGCGCTCGCCCGCGCCGCATTGCCCTTCCTGCTCGAACTCGCCGCGGGCAAGGTCTCGCCAGCGCTCGCCACCGGCATCCAGGTCCAGTCCGGGAAAGTCACGCATGAGCACCTTGCCCGCGACACCGGGCGGGTATTCCACGCGCCATGAAGCGTGCGGGCGTGGCGCAGGTGGACGAGGCGCGATGCATCGGCTGCGCCCGCTGCATCAACGCCTGCCCGGTGGATGCGATCGCCGGCGCCGAGGGCTGGATGCACACGGTGATCGCCGCGTACTGCACCGGCTGCGAGTTGTGCGTCGCGCCCTGTCCGATAGATTGCATCTCGATGGTCCCTGCACCGGCCGGGCACACCTGGACGAGTGCCGACGCGCGCGCCGCAAAACTGCGCTTCGGCGCGCGCCGGAGACGTGAAGCGACGGCAGACGCACGGCGGCACGCGCCCGACCCCGCGCGCCGGCGGGTAGTGATCGCGGCGGCACTGGAACGGGCAAAAGCGAAGCGCCGGTGAACCCGGACAAGCGCAGGGCGATCTTCGAGCGCCTGCGGGCCGCGAATCCGGACCCGAAGACGGAACTCGTCTATCGCTCCCCGTTCGAGCTGCTGGTGGCCGTGGTGCTCTCGGCGCAGACCACCGACAAGTCGGTGAACCTCGCCACCGAGAAACTCTACAAGGTGGCGAACACCCCGCAGGCGATCGTGGCGCTGGGCGAAGACAGGCTCAGGGACCACATCAAGACCATCGGCCTGTTCCGCACCAAGGCGA
>SXNB01000154.1 GCA_005777205.1 Burkholderiales bacterium
TCGCCGTCGTTCAACTGGAAGCGCAATCTCGACGACGCCACCATTGCGAAGTTCCAGCGCGAGTTTGGTGCCATGGGCTACAAGTTTCAGTTCATCACCCCGGCGGGCTTCCACTCGATCAACTACGCCATGTTCGACCTGGCCTATGGCTACGCGCGCAACAACATGACCGCGTTTGTCGAGCTGCAGCAGAAGGAGTTCGCCGCCGCGGAGAAGGGCTTCACCGCGGTCAAGCACCAGCGCGAGGGGGGAGCCGGCTATTTTGACCAGGTCACCACGGTCTGCACCGGTGGCAAGGCATCCACGCAGGCGCTGCACGGCTCGACCGAGGACGAGCAGTTCTTTGACGGCAAGAAGGCAACGAAGAAGGCCGCTTAGCGGGGTTGCGCGCGGCCGGTATGCGCCGGCTGCGCGCTCAGAACGGTATCTCCCGTACCGCCGCCTGCAGGTGGTCCAGCGGAATGAACAGCAGCTGCAAGATCACCAGCAGCACCACCGGCGAGAGGTCAAGGCCGCCCGTCACCGGCAGGAAGCGCCGGATCGGCGCCAGGAACGGGCGCGTGACCGCGTTGAAGATCCCCGCCATCTCGTTGTGGGGATTCACCCAAGACAGTACCGCCTGGACGATGATGGCGAAAACGAGGATATGGAGGCTGTAGCGCAGCAGCGTCACCGCGGCGAGCGCCGAGAGGCGCCCCGGCTCGGGCGCCACGCCAGCGATCGCCGCGAGCGCCCAGATCGCGGCGCCCTGTATCGCGAACGCGAGCAGGAGCGAGGCGAGGTCGAACCCCGGCAGCGACGGGATAACGCGCCGCGCCGGCACCACCATCCAATTGGTGATCGCGATGATGAATTCACCGATAGGATTGCGAAACGGCACGCGTAGCCACTGGAAGTGAAAGCGCGCGAGCAGCGTGTAGACGAAGAATCCCGCCACCACGTCCACCAGCAGAGAGGCCATCTGGGAGAGCATCAGTCCTTCCCCGAGTCCTTTCCGAACGCCACGCCCATCTCCGCGCCGCGGCGGCTCGCGGCCTCGACCGCGCGGCGCAAGCGCGCGGCCAGGTCCTCGTCGGCGAATACTTTGAGCGCCGCCGCCGTGGTGCCGCCCTTCGAGGTGACGCGCTCGCGCAGGGTGGCCGGCGCGTCCTTGCTGCCTGCGGCGAGCTTTGCCGCACCCAGCACCGTCTCCAGCGCGAGCAGCCGCGCCGCCGTTGGCGCGAGACCCAGCGCCAGCGCGCTCGCCTCAAGCTGCTCGATGAACCAGAACACGTAGGCCGGGCCACTACCCGAGACCGCGGTCACCGGGTCGATCAAAGCCTCATCGGGCACCCAGACGACCTTCCCTGCCGCGGCGAGGATGCGCTCGGCGCATCGCTTGTCCGCGGCACTTGCACCCTTCACGGCGTACAGTCCACTGATCCCAGCGCCGATGAGCGCGGGGGTGTTCGGCATACAGCGCACGAGGCGGCGATGCCCGCCCAGCCAGCGCGAAAGGTCCGCGAGGCGGATGCCGGCGGCAACACTGATGATCAGCTTGCCGGCCGCGACGGCCGCGAGCGTGGTGGCCGCCGCGCGCATGTCCTGCGGTTTCACAGCGAGGACGAGGATGTCGGCCTTCGCCGTCCGGGCGTCAGGCGCAGCGCTCGCGTACACGCGCCGGCGCGCGAGCCGCCGGCGCGCGGCCGGAACCACCTCGACCACCGAGATCGCGGCCGGCTTCGTACCGCGCGCGATCATGCCGCCGATCAGCGCGCTTGCCATGTTGCCGACGCCGATGAAGGCGATGCGGCTCACGCGCCCGCCTTAGCCGCGCTGCGCGGCCCCCGGGCGCAAGCGCCCGCTTCGTCTTTCGGCGCACGGGCGCCGAAGATCGCAGTGCCCACGCGCACCAGGGTAGAACCCTCAGCAATGGCGAGGTCCATGTCGTCGCTCATGCCGACCGAGAGCGTGTCCACGCCCAGTGGCGCGAGCTGGTCGAACAAGGCCTTGAGCGCGCGGTAGCGATCCACGCCGGCACCGGACTCGGGAATCGCCATCAGGCCGCGCAGCTTGATCCTGGGCAGGGCCGAGATGGCACGAGCCAGCCCGGCGACCGCCTCCGGCGCCACGCCGCTCTTCGAGGCCTCGCCGGACACGTTCACCTGAATAAGCACGTTGAGCGGCGGCTGCGAATCTAGGCGCGCCTCGGACAGGCGCCGCGCCACCTTCTGGGTCTCGACGCTATGGACCCAGTCAAAGCGGGCCGCGACCACCCGCGTCTTGTTGGACTGGAGCGGCCCGACGAGGTGCCATTCGAGAGGACGCGCGTCCTCCTCCCCGCGCAGGCTGTCCATTTTCTCCACCGCTTCCTGGACGTAGTTCTCGCCGAACATCCGCTGCCCGGCGGCGCGCGCCTCGGCGAGCAAGGGGGCGGGATGGGTCTTGGAAACCGCGACCAGCGTCACGCCGCCGGGATCACGCCCGGCCGCCTGCGCGGCCCGCGCGATGCGGTCCTTCACGGCTTCCAAGTTGTCATAGATTGACCACATACTTTGCCTGCTTTGTCGCGCACTTATCTACGGCGGAATTGTAATGGATCTCACTGAATTGCTTGCGTTTGTGGTCAAGAACAAGGCCTCCGACCTGCACCTGTCCTCGGGCCTGCCGCCCATGATCCGCGTGCACGGCGACATCAAGCGCATCAACCTGCCGGCCATGGAGCACAAGGCCGTGCACGGGATGATCTACGACATCATGACCGACGGGCAGCGCAAGTTCTACGACGAAAACCTCGAGTGTGACTTCTCGTTCGCAGTGCCGAACCTGGTTCGCTTTCGCGTCGACGCCTTCGTGCAGAACCGCGGCGCTGGCGTGTTCGGCGCGGCCACCGTGAGCCGCCGGATCTTCTGGGTGCAGGCGTTCCCCGCGCTCGCCGCGCTCGCCCTGCTGCACTACCCGGGGGCCTGATTCAGCTGCGGTTCGACCCGGGGACGATCCGGAACTCGTATAGACGGCATTCCAGCGCGCCGTTGTAGAGCGGCACCCGCCGCGACGGCTGCAGGCGGATCAGCTTCGGCAGGCGCAGGTCCGCCGTGAACAAATGGGCGCGCCAACCGGCGAAATTACGCTTCAGCGCATCGCCCAGCTTCGGATAAAACACCTCGAGCTCTTCCCGCGAGCCGATGCGCTCGCCGTAGGGAGGATTCGCGATCAGCACGCCCGAGGGCGCAGGCGCGGCGCGCGCGAGAACGTCCGCGCGCGCCAGCTTGACCCAGCGCTCCACGCCAGCTTCGGCCAGGTTGCGCCGCGTCATGGCAATAGCCTTCTCGTCGGAGTCGCTGCCGTACAGAACCGGGTTCCGCGGCTCGGTCGCGCCCGGCGCCTTGCGCACGCGCTCCCACAGGCCGGGATCGAAGTTGGTCAGTTTCTCGAAGCCGAAGCTGCGGCGCGTGCCGGGGGCGCGGCCGCGCGCCATTGCCGCCGCCTCCACCAGCAGCGTCCCGCCGCCGCACATCGGATCCAGCAGCGGCTCGTCCGGCGTCCATCCCGACAGCATGACGATCCCGGCGGCCAGGTTCTCGCGCAGGGGCGCTTCGCCCGGCTCGCTGCGCCAGCCGCGCTTGAACAGGGGCTCGCCGGAGGTGTCGAGGTACAAGGCGCCCCAGTCGGCCTCCAGGAAGGCGTGCACCCGCGTGTCCGGATTGGCCCGATCCACGTCCGGCCGGCGTCCGAGCGCGTCGCGGAAACGGTCGCAGACGGCGTCCTTGATCCGCAGCGTGGCGAAATCGAGGCTCCTCAGCGGGCTCTTCTGCGCTGAGATGTTGACACGCAGCTTGTTCTCCACCGGGAACATCGCCGGCCAGTCCACCGCCTTTGCTGCCTTGTAGACGTCCTCTTCGCTCTTGTAGGCAAATTCGGCGACGCGCCAGAGCACCCGCGAGGCGAGGCGCGACCAGAGGTTGACCGCGTAGCAGACCTTGCGGGTCCCCGCGAAGGCAACCCCACCGGGCACGTCGCGAGCGCCCGTGGCGCCCAGCGTCGTGAGCTCCCGGGCGAGCAACGCCTCCAGCCCCCGCGGGCAGGGGGCAAAATAGGCCTCGGGCCGGTTGTCGCTCAAGTGCTCAGGTGGGCTTGTAGACAACGAGCAGAATCGCGCCCAGCAGCACGATCACCGGATACTCGTTGAACCAGCGGTACCAGACGTGGCCGTGACGATTGCGCCCGGTGCGAAAGTCGAGCATCAGCTTGCCGCACCAAAGATGGTAAACGACCAGGGTCGCCACCAGCGCCAGCTTGGCGTGCATCCAGCCCCCAGCGCCCGCGAACCATCCGAGCCAGAGCCACAGCCCGGTGGCTAGCGCAATCAGGCCCGACGGCGTTGCAATCCCCCAGAATAGCTTGCGCTCCATGACCTTGAAGCGCTCCAGGGAAACTTCGTCCGTGCTCTGCGCGTGGTAGACGAACAGCCGCGGCACGTAGAACAGGCCGGCGAACCAGCTCACCACGAAGAAAATGTGCAGGGATTTGACCAGGAGCATGGGGCGCCGCGCTATTTCATCAATCGCCGGCGCGTGAGCACCGTGGCGACGTAGAAACCGGCGAGGGCGTACGTGGCGAGCACCGCGACGTGCAGCAAGGCGCCCTCCGGCACCTGTCCTGCGAGCAGCGGCCGCACCAGCGCCACGCCGTGGTACAGCGGCAGCGCCTGGCTCGCGGCCTGGACTGCGTCGGGCAGCTTGTCCACTGGGAAGAACACCCCCGAAAGCATCATCATTGGCGTCAGCACCAGGGTCATGTAGTAACTGAAGAAATCATAGCCCCAGGCGAGGGCATTGATCGCAAGGCCGAGCGCGCCGAAGGTGAGGCCGATGAGGGCCACCACGGCGATCGCCCAGATCGCCATTGGCCAGGAGGCGTAGCCAAACACGGTGACCACGGCGAGCATGCACAGCCCCGCGGCCATGGACTTGGTCGCCGCCCAGATCCATTCGCCGGCCAGCACGTCCTCCAGCGTCATGGGCGCGTACACAATCGCCTCCCAGGTCCTCTGCACGTGCATTCGCGAAAACGCCGAGTACAGCGATTCGAATGTCGCTGCGTACATGGTGGATGAGGCGAGGAAGCCTCCGGCGAGGAAAGCGAAGTAACTGGTGCCGTCGACGTTCCCGATCACCGCGCCCAGGCCGTAGCCAAGACCAAACAGCATCAGCAGCGGGTCGGCCAGGTTGCCCAGGATCGAGGGCAACGCCAGCTTGCGCCAGACCAGGAGATGCCGGCGCCAGACCGCGACCGCGCGCAGGCTGAACTCCGGCAGGGCATACAGGCGGGCGTTGGTCATGGAAGATTCAGTCTCTCAGGTCCCTGCCGGTGAGCTTGAGGAACAGGTCCTCGAGATTCGCAGGCCGGTGAAGGTACACCAGCTCCGGGTACGCTGAATCCGGGCCCTGAAGGCTCGCTATTGCCGCGTCCACGTTCTGTGCGTAGCAGAATATCGTCTCGCCGGCGCGCTCCACCCGGGGCGCGAGCGCCCGCGCCCGTTCCATCCACTGCTCGTCGCCCGGCCCGTGTACCTCCAGCACCTGCGGCTCGATGTGCTGCGCGATGAGCGCGCGTGGCGGTCCCTCGACGATGATGCGGCCCTTGTCCATGATGGCCACCCGCGTGGACCCCATCTTGCCCTAAACGCTGACAAGCGTGCAACTCCGTGCCATGGGCCGTGGGCCATGCTGAGGTTGGCGACCGTGAGACATAGCATACCCTGAAAGCCGGCGTCCCACACAACTCTCAAGAGGATGAGAAAACACCAAGA
>SXNB01000155.1 GCA_005777205.1 Burkholderiales bacterium
ATCGCCTATGCATTCGGCGGCGATCAGGATCCGCTCCGCGTTGAGGCCGTCCAGGATGTACTTGAACCCGGATCCTTCTTGGCCGATCAGGTTTTCCGCCGGGATCTCGAGGTTGTCGAAGAACACCTCGTTGGTCTCGTGGTTCACCATGTTGCGGATCGGCCGCATGGTGAGGCCCTTGCCCAGCGCCTCGCGCTTGTCGACGAGGAAGATCGACATGCCCTCGGACTTCTTCGCCACCTGCTCCAGCGGCGTGGTGTGCGCGAGCAGGATCATGAGTTCGGAATGCTGCAATCGCGAGGTCCACACCTGCTGGCCGTTGACCACGTACTTGTCGCCCTTCCTCACGGCGGTGGTCTTGATGCGCGTGGTGTCGGTGCCGGCGGTGGGCTCGGTGACGCCCATGGACTGCAGGCGCAACTCGCCGGAGGCGATGCGGGGCAGGTACCGCTTCTTCTGCTCTGGCGACCCGTGCCGCAGCAAAGTGTTCATGTTGTACAGCTGCCCGTGGCAGCAGCCGGCGTTGCCCCCGGAGCGGGTCACTTCCTCCATGATCACGGAGGCCTCAGTGAGCGACAGCCCCGAGCCGCCGAATTCCTCCGGGATCAGCGCGGCCATCCATCCGGCCTTGGTGAGCGCATCGACGAAGGCCTCGGGGTAATCGCGCGCCTCGTCCACCTTCTGCCAGTAGGCCGAGTCGAACTGCATGCACAGCCCGCGCACGCCTTCGCGCAGGGCCTGGTGGCTGTATTCAGCGGAGATCATGGAGCCGCTCACGTCATCGGCCTCATTCCGCCTTGACGCCGGCGGTGGTGATGACCTTGGACCATTTCGCGATCTCGTCAGCGAGGAACTTTGAGGCCTGTTCCGGCGTGCCTCCGCCGGGGAAGATGCCAAGTTGGTCGAACCGCGCGCGCATCTCGGGCGACTGGATGACCTTGGAGGCTTCCTGCGACAGGCGATCCACGATCGCCTTTGGCGTGCCGGCCGGAGCAAGGAACAGGAGCCAGGTGGAAGCCTCGATCAGCGGGCCGCCCGATTCGACGATGGTCGGCACTTCCTGGGCGCCGGGCACGCGCTGTGCGGAGAACATGGCTATCGCCCGGACCTTGCCGCCGCGAACGTGCGGCATGAGCGTGCTGGGTACGTCCACCAGCACCTGTATGTCGGTGCCCATCAGGCCCGCCAGAGCGGGCGCCGTTCCCTTGTAGGGGATGTGCACCATGTCCACGCCGGTGGTCTGCTTGAACAGCTCCGTGGTGAGGTGTGCCGCGGCACCGATCCCGGAGGAGCCGAAGGAGATCTTGCCCGGGTACTTTTTCGCATAGTCGATCAGTTCCTTAACGTTCTTCGGCGCGAAGTTGTTGTTCACCGTCAGGATCAGCGGTGCCACCACCGCCAGCGATACCGGCGCGAAGCTCTTCACCGGGTCGAAGGGCAGCTTGTTCTGGTAAAGGGTGGCGTTTGCGGCGTGCGCCGCGATCACGGTGACCACGCTGTAGCCATCGGGCGCCGCCTTGGCGACCAGGTCGGCGCCGATGATGGAATTGGCGCCAGGCTTGTTCTCGATCACGATCGGCTGGCCGAGGGTCTTCTGCATTTCCGCGGTGACCATGCGCGTCACGTTGTCGGTGATGCCGCCGGGGGTATAGGGGATGACCCAGCGGATGGGCTTGCTGGGGTAGGTCTGCGCTTGGACGGCAGTGGCCGCGCAAAGCGCGGCCGCAATCAGTAGTCGTTTCATTGGATTCCTCCTTTGCCTAAATATAGCCCGGACCTTCGATGGCCGGATGTTTTTTTAGGAACCCCTCGTCCACTTCCACGCCCAGGCCGGGCTTGTCGAGTGGCAGCACGTTGCCCTTGCCGTCCCATTCGCAGGCGGGTGAGCACAGGTCATCCCGGAACTTGTTGGATTTCGACACATCGCCCTCGAAATAGCCGCCATTGTCGATCGCGGCAAGGAAATGAATCGAAATCGCGTGGTTGAGGCCTGTCATGGAGCTGTGGGGGTGAATGGGTAGTTTGTACGCTGAGGCCATGGCCGCGATGCGCAGCGTCTCGGTGAGGCCGCCGGTCTTGGACAGGTCCGGCTGCAGGACGGTGATGTTGCCGTCCTCGATGACGCGGTTGAACTCGTAGCGGGTGTAGTGGTTCTCCCCCGCGGCCAGCGGCGTACGGCCGAAGCCGCGCGCGAGTTGGTAGCTGCGATAGTCGTGGGCTGGGAAGGGCTCCTCCAGCCAGGCCACGTTCAGTTCATCCATTCCGGGCATGACCTGGCGCACGTCCTCGACGCTGTAGCCGATGTTGGCGTCGGTGAGAATGACGAGATCGTCCCCGACCGCCTTTCTCACTGCGGCGATGCGTTCAAGGTCGCGTTTCGGGCGATCGCCCACGCGCAACTTCACCGCCTTGTAGCCCGCATCCAGGCTCTTCTGCAGTTCCACCATCAGTTCCGCAGGCGGCTGGAAGCCGAGCGACACGCCGCCCGCATAGGCGGGCACTGGCCGTCGCGCGCCGCCCAGCAGTTTCCACAGCGGCATGCCGGCCGCCTGGCCCCGGATGTCCCACAGCGCGCAGTCGATGCCGCTCATGGCGAGGCAGGTGCCCGCCCCCATGCCGTGGCTGGCGAACTGCTTGTCGTAGATCTTCTTCCACACCCCGACCACGTCGGCGGCGTCCATGCCGAGAACCAGTTGCTTCAATGTGGTCTGGATGAGCTTGGCCACCGCGGTATGGGCGCGGCCGTGGTGCGATTCGCCCCAGCCTACGAGGCCCCCGGCGGTGGTCACCTTCACCAGGACCGCATCGCGCTTGATGGCGGTGCCGATGCCCAGCGCGACCCGGTTCGGGGGTGGGATCGGGAACGAGGTCGGAAAAGCCTGGATGTCGGTGATCCGGAGGTCTTTACTCATGACGTCTCTTTGAACCTTGATGAGAAGAGGTCCCAGACTTCGGGATTGACGAAATGGGTTGGGCGCTCGCCCGCCAGCATGCGCAGCGTGTCCTCGGCGGCCTGTCGGCCCATGCGGCGGCGCGATTCCTTCGTCATGCCCGCCAGGTGCGGTGTAAGGACGACATTGTTCAGCGAGAAGTACGGATGCCCGGGCTCGAGGCGGTAGTGCTCGTACACATCCAGCATGGCGCCGCCGATGCGGCGCTCGCGCAGCGCCGCCACCAGCGCCGCTTCCTCGATTACGGGGCCGCGGCCGACGTTGACGAGCCAGGCGGTGGGCTTCATGCGCGCGATGCGCTCGGCGTTGAACAGGCGATGCGTCTGCGGCGTGAGCGGAGTGCTGATGACGATGAAATCCGATTCCGCTAGCAGCCGGTCGAGGTCCGCAGGCTTTGCTTCTCCTGGCAGCCTGTCCAGGCGCCGTTGGTTGCCCAGCACCCGCATGCCGAAGCCGTTGCGGAGCATTTTCGCCAGGCGGCCGCCAATGCCGCCGACGCCGACAAGTCCCGCGGTCATGCCGCCGATCTCGTGCGCATGGACACCCAGCCGGCGTGCCGGATCCCAGGGTCCGGTGCGCAGCGCGGAGGTGATGGCGGTAATATTTCGGGCAAGCATCAGCACCGCCATGGCGCAGTACTCGGCCACGGATTGCGCATTGCCGCCGGGGAGATGGGCGACGGCAACGCCGTGCGCGGTAGCCGCGGCAAGCGGCACCAGATCGGTGCCGGTGCCGTGGATCAGCGCTGCGCGCAGCTTCGGCGCGACCTTGAAGATGTCGTCCGGCACCCGACTACGGGTGATCAAAGCGTCCGCGCTGCGCGCGGCGCGGCGGATCTCGTCCTGCGAGGCTTCGTCGAGCAGCGTGACCTCGGCGTGCTCGCGCAGGTGGGCTTCGCCCGACAGGTCGATCGGGTCGATGATGAGAACGCGCATGCCTAGAGGATCCCGCCGGTCTTGAGCTTGTCGATCTCCGCTTGCGACTTCCCGAGCAGGCCTTTGAGCACCTCTTCGTTGTGCTGTCCCAGGCTCGGCGGTGCCAGTCGATACTCCACTGGCGTTTTCGACAGCCTTAACGGGCTGGCCACCATGGACGCAGTGCCGCCGAGGGAATGCGGCATGTCCACCCGCAGCTTGCGGTGCCTCACCTGCGGATCCTCGAATACTTCCTGCATGTTGTTGATCGGGCCACAAGGCACCGTGGCTGCTTCAAGGGTGGCGATCCAATCGTTCTTGCTGCGTGTGCGCATGATGTCGCGCATCAACGGAATCAGCTCGGCGCGGTTCACGATGCGCGTGGAGTTGGTCTTGAAGCGCGCGTCCTGCGCCAGTTTAGGAAAGCCGGCAGCGCCGCAGAAACGCTCGAACTGGCCGTCATTGCCGATCGCCAGGATGATGTGGCCGTCAGCGGTGGGGAATACCTCGTAGGGCACCACTTGGGCGTGGGCATTGCCGTAGCGGAAGGGAATGTCGCCGGAGGCGAAGTAGGACACGATCTGGTTGGCGTTGAAGGCGACGATGGTGTCCAGCAGCGCGGCGTCGATGTACTGTCCTTCGCCGCTGCGCTCGCGGTGCGTGATCGCGGCGAGGATCGCGACGCTCGCGTACATGCCCGTGAGCACGTCGGTGATGGCGATGCCCACTTTCTGCGGCCCGGCGCCGGGCTGGCCGTCGCGCTCGCCGGTGATGGACATCAGCCCGCCCATGCCC
>SXNB01000156.1 GCA_005777205.1 Burkholderiales bacterium
ACCTGCACCCGCTGATCCTGTTCGACGCCAACGACGCCGACCAGCTGCGACGTACGGAGGAATTCGCGGCCGAGGTGCTGGAGAAATGCGTCGCGGTGGGCGGCACCATCACCGGTGAGCACGGGGTCGGGGTGGAGAAGATCAACCAGATGTGCATCCAGTTCGGCGCGGCGGAGCTGGAGACGTTTCACGCGGTGAAGCGCGTTTTCGATCCGCGGGGCCTGCTCAATCCCGGCAAGGCGGTGCCGACGCTGGCGCGCTGCGCCGAGTTTGGCCGCATGCACGTGCACGGCGGTCGCCTGCCGCACGCGGAATTGCCCCGGTTTTGAGCGCAGGGGACTCCGCTGCGTTGCTGCAGGAGCGCATCCGCGCCGCCGCCGCCGCGCGCACGCCGCTGCGCCCGCGTGGCAGCGGCAGCAAGGATTTCTACGGCAACGAAACGCGCGGCGAGGTACTGGACACGCGTCGCCATACGGGAATCGTCAGCTACGAGCCAACTGAGCTCGTGGTTACCGCGCGCTGTGGGACGCCGCTGGCAGAACTGGAAGGCGAACTCGCGCGCCATGGCCAGATGCTCGCTTTCGAGCCGCCGCGCTTTTCCCCGCAGGCGACGCTGGGTGGTTGCGTGGCCGCCGGCCTGTCGGGCCCGCGTCGCGCCGCCGCCGGCGCGGTGCGTGACTTCGTGCTGGGTGCGCGCCTGCTGGACGGCGCCGGTCGCGACCTCGTCTTCGGCGGGCAGGTGATGAAGAACGTCGCTGGCTACGACCTCTCCCGCCTGCTCGCGGGCTCGCTGGGAACGTTGGGCGTGATCCTCGAGGTTTCGCTCAAGGTCCTGCCGTGCCCGGTCGCAGAGCGCACGCTTCGACTGGACATGGACGAGCTACGCGCGCTTGAGGCAATGAACCGATGGGCCGGCCAGCCCCTGCCGATATCGGCAACGGCGTGGGCCGCGGGGGTACTGTCGGTGCGGCTCTCGGGAGCGGAAACGGCCGTCAACGCGGCCGCCACCCGCATCGGCGGCGAGGGGTTGGACGTTGCGCAGTCCGCGGCGTTCTGGAGCGACCTGCGCGAGCAGGCCGACCCGTTTTTCGCCGGCGGCGCGCCGCTCTGGCGCCTGTCGCTGCCTGCGGCCGCACCCGCGCTCGCGCTGCCTGGATTGCAGCTGATCGAATGGGGCGGCGCGCTGCGCTGGTGGAAGGCGGACGCGCCGCTCAGCGATGTGCGCGCCGCGGCCGAAAAAATGGGCGGCCACGCCACGTTGTTCCGGGGTGGCGACCGGGCCGCCGGCGTTTTCCATCCGTTGCCACCGGTGCTCGCCAAGCTGCATCGCGGCCTCAAGGCCGCCTTCGATCCTTCCGGGATTCTCAGTCCCGGACGGATGTACGTGGAGTTCTGAATTGATTCAGTGCTTCGCCAGCTTCCTTTTCTGCGCGTCGACGGCGGCTTTTGCCGGAGCCGCGAAGGCGCAGTCCGGATATCGCGCCAACAGGCGCGCGGCCTGCCGTCCCCGGTACCGTCGCAGCGCTTACCAGCCGCCCCCGGCGATGCCGCTGACCAGGGCGATGATCAGCAGCCAGACGATTTCCTTCATGCGAAAAGTATAGCCAGAGCCATGCAGACCACGCTGGCCGCATTCGTCCGCGACACCGCCCATGGGAAAGAGGCTGAAGCGATCCTGCGCAAGTGCGTGCACTGCGGATTCTGCATGGCGACCTGTCCTACCTACCAGGTGCTGGGCGACGAACTGGACGGGCCGCGCGGGCGGATCTACCTCTTGAAGCAGGTGCTGGAAGGCGTGGAACCCACGGCGAAGACCCGCCTGCACCTCGATCGCTGCCTGACCTGCCACTCGTGCGAGACCACCTGTCCTTCGGGGGTACAGTACGGCCGGCTGCTCGATATCGGGCGTGGCATTGTGGAGCGCAAGACGACGCGTGCGGCCGGCGACCGGATGCTGCGCGGCTTGCTTGCCTTCGTCCTTCCCCGTCGTGCGCTGTTCGGCCTTCTCCTTGGGATCGGCCGTGTCTTCCGGCCGCTGCTGCCGGCGCCGGTGCGCGAGAAGGTCCACCCGCGCGGCGCCGTCGCCGGCGCCTGGCCCGCGCCCCGCCACGCGCGACGCCTGCTCGCTTTGAGCGGTTGCGTACAGCCGGCGCTTGCGCCGGAGATCAACGCCGCTGCTGCGCGCGTGCTGGATCGCATCGGCATATCCCTGGTCGAGGCCGAGGGGGCCGGTTGCTGCGGCGCGCTGCGCTTCCACCTCAGTGATCACGAAGGCGGCAAGGCCGACATGCGCGCCCTAGTTGCGGCCTGGGCGCCGCAACTGGAGGCCGGGGCTGAGGGGATCGCGATTACCGCGAGCGGTTGCGGCACCATGATCGCGGAGTACGGCCATGTCCTCGAGGGCGAGGCCGGCGCGTCGCGGGTCGCGGCGGCAGCGAGGGACCTTTCCCAGGTCATCGAGGCCGAGGCGGAAGCGATCGGCCGCCTGCTGCCGGCCGGGCGCAGGCGCGGCCGCGTCGCTTTCCAGTCCCCCTGCACGCTGCAGCACGGCCTGCGCGTGCGCGGCGTGGTGGAGAAGTTGCTTGACCAGGCGGGTTATGAGCTGACGCCAGTGAGCGACGCGCACCTGTGCTGCGGTTCGGCGGGGACCTATTCGGTGCTGCAGCCGGCGATCTCCACCGAGTTGCGCAGCCGCAAGCTCGCCGCTCTCGCCCAGGGCGGGCCGGCGCGAATTGCAACCGCGAACATCGGCTGCCTCACTCACCTGCAGGCGGGCACCGCGACCCCGGTTCGGCACTGGATCCAGTTGCTGGACGAAGCGCTGTCCGAGTCGCCGCAGGAGTAAGCTCGTGGCTATGAACGCACCCGCCAAAGCCGGTCAGCTGGCCGACGCCGATGCCCGCACCCAGGTGGTCCGTACTGCCTGCCCCCACGACTGCCCGGACACCTGCGGCATGCTGGTCACGGTCAAGGACGGCGTCGCGGTGAAGATCCAGGGCGATCCGTCCATGCCCTTCACCAAGGGCACGCTGTGCACCAAGGTCGCGCACTACCTGGAGCGTACCTACGCGCCGGACCGGATCCTGCACCCGATGAAGCGCGTCGGGGCCAAGGGCCAGGGCGCCTTCGAGCGCATCAGCTGGGACGAGGCGCTGGACACCATCGCGGCGCGCCTGAAGGCGCTGGCGGCGGATAACCCGGAGTCCATCCTGCCAGTGAGCTACGCTGGCACCATGGGCATGGCGCAGTACAGCTCCATGGACCGGCGCTTCTTCCACAAGCTGGGCACCTCGCTCCTCGATCGCACTCTGTGCTCGACGCTGGGCAAGTTCGGCCTCAAGGCGACCCTCGGCGGCGCGGTGGGCATGGACCCGGAACGCTTCGACGAGGCGAAACTGATCATCCTGTGGGGCGCGAATCCGGTGGTGTCCAACCTGCACCTGTGGTCGCGTGTGCAGGAGGCCAAACGCCGCGGCGCCAAGGTGATCGCGATCGACCCTTACCGCAGCCTGTCGGCCGAGAAGTGCACGCAGCAGATCGCGCTGCTGCCGGGCACCGACGGCGCGCTGGCGCTCGCCCTGATGCACGTGCTGATCGGCGAGGACCTGCTCGACCGGGACTACATCGCGAAGTACACGCTCGGATTCGATGCGCTCGCGGAACGCGTGAAGCAGTACACGCCGGACTGGGCGGCGAAGGTTTGCGGCATCACGGCCGGGGAGATCACGACGCTGGCGCGAGAGTACGCCAGCGTGAAGCCGGCGGCGATCCGCCTTAACTACGGCATGCAGCGCCACGCCGGCGGCGGTATCGCGGCGCGCAATATCGCCTGCCTGCCGGCGCTCACCGGCGCCTGGCGCGAGGAGGCGGGCGGCATCGTCCTCTCCACCGCGGACTTCTACAACTTCGACCATGCCGCGCTGGAGCGTCCCGACCTGCTGGACGGAAGGAAGCCGCGTGTCATCAACCAGGCGGCGCTGGGCGATGCGCTCACAGCGGCCGATCCCGCGGTGCGCGCGATCATCGTCTACAACACCAATTCGGTGGCGGTGTGCCCGGATTCGGAGAAAGTGATCGCCGGCTTCAGCCGCGAGGACCTGTTCACGGTGGTGATGGATTCCTTTCTCACCGACACCGCCGACTACGCCGACATCGTGCGGCCGGC
>SXNB01000157.1 GCA_005777205.1 Burkholderiales bacterium
ACGGCCCGGTGCCCACCGGCTTGTTGGCGCTTTCATGGTTGCGGATGTCACCGGTGCCATAGACGTGCTTGGGGACGATCGGCGACTCGTAGCCGGAAAGCGCCGCCAGCATGTAGGGCGCGGCGTTCGCCAGGCGGAAGATCGCGGTCTGCGCATCGGGTGTATCGACCGCGGTCACCTCCTTGAAGGTGTTGATGCCGCGGGGATGCACCTTCTTCAGCACTTCCATGATGGTGAACTGCACGTCGGCGCTGCTGAAGGGCTTGCCGTCATGAAACTTGACGCCCTGGCGCAGCTTGAAGGTGATCGTCTTGCCGTCCGGCGCGACGATCCAGGACTCCGCCAGCGAGGGCTGCGGCTTCATGTCGAAGCCGTACTCGAACAGGCCGTCGTAGATCTTCGCGGTCACCTGCCCGATCGGGCCTGAGGTGCTCAGGTACGAGGCGAGCGTCGGCGGTTCCGGCTGCGTGAGCTGCACAAGGGTGCCGCCGCGCTTCTGCGCGAGCGCGATCCCTGGCGCCGCAGACATCGCTGACACAAGCATGACCGAGGCAAGAGCGCGCCTCAGGATTTTCGATCCGTTCATGAAAGTCTCCTCAAATTGGCGATGTTCAAAATCTACGTGTTTCATTGTTGCATAGAACGCAGCGCGCCGGCCTGTCGCGCGAAGTAGCCGCTCAGACGGGCTTTCCCGTAGGGCCTGCTACCCAAACCAGCGGGCGCGTCCCGGCCAGCGCGCCACCAGGTCGACGAACAGGGGATCGATGACGTTCGGGTCGGCGGCGACCTCGCGCGCGAGCTGCCCGGGCTCCTCGTTGTAGGCGAGCAACCCCAGGTCCGTCATGCGCATCGGATAGACGATGCCGTCGAGGTGGTCGCATTCGTGCTGCAGCAGCGCCGCCCACGAACTGTGTGCGTCGTGAGACACGGTCCCGCCCTCGAGCGTCTGGTAGCTGATGGCGATGCGCGGATGGCGCGGCACCTTGCCGTGCAGTCCCGGAATCGACAGGCAGCGCTCCCATACCGGCGTCTTGTCCGCGGTCGTGGGGGTGATCACCGGGTTAACCATCACCGTCCAGGGCCGCGGCTCGATTCCCGAGCCTTTGGGAATGCGCGCGGCAATCATGCGGTAGACCACCACGCGCCTGCTGTCGAACACCTGCGGCGCGGCGAGGCCGCTTGCGCCGATGTCCTCGAGCGTCTCGATCATGTCCGCGGCGAGGCGGCGGATTTCCGGCGTGCCCGGGTCCGCGACCGGCGCCGCAACCTGCGAGAGCACCGGGTTGCCCATCCTGGCGATGCGTAACACGGCCATGCCTGCCTCCCTTGTCCCGTCGCCGCTATTTTGCAGCAGGAATAGGGCTGCTCAGGCCGGAACGCGCGAAAGCGTGGCGGGCACGGCCTGCGGCACCCACCTCGTGAGGGCGGAGCGCGGCCCTCCGATGCGCTGTTTTCCTCCAAGTTGCCCTGCGATTACGATGACGGCATGAAAACCTCCCGCAACGTGCCCCGGCGGATTGGAATCCTCGGCGGCATGGGGCCCGCCGCGGCCATCGACCTGCAGGCGAAGATCCTCGCCGCCACGCCTGCCGCAACCGACTCGGAGCACCTGCCGATCGTGGTCTGGAACCTGCCCCAGGTGCCCGACCGCGTGGCGGCGGTCCTGGGAACAGGTCCCTCGCCCGTTGCCGCGATGACCGCAGGTGCCCGCGCCCTCGAGGCCGCCGGCTGCGAGGCCTTCGCCGTGGCGTGCAACACCGCGCACTACTGGGCGGAGGAACTGGCGGATGCGGTGGGGATCCCGCTGCTGCACATCGCGGACGCCGCGGTGGAGGCCATCGCCAGGCGTCCGCTACCGCCCATGCGCATCGGCATCCTCGCCACGCGCGGCACGCTCGCCGCCGCCTTCTACGGCACGCGCCTCGCCCAGCGCGGGTTCGAGTGGATCGCGCCCACCGAAGACGAACAGGCCCGGTTCGTGGACCGGGCGATCGAGCGCGTGAAGGCCGGTGACATCGAGGGCGCACGCGCGCCCTTCGAAGGCGCCGCGGCGGCGCTGGCGGACCGCGGCGCGGACCTGATCCTCATGGCCTGTACCGAGCTGCCTCTCGCTGCCGGGGGGGCGCGCAGCCCCGTCCCGCTCCTCGACGCCGGGCAGGCGCTCGCCGAGGCGATCGTCGCCTACTCGCTCGGGTTTGCCACGGCGGGCGGCACGAAACCGAACGGGCCAGAAGGAATTTCCTAGCCTTCTTTTGCCCGCGTGCTCACCTTTCGCCTCGGCGTGATCGGTGAGCCCGGGAACCGGCTGATGAAGCCGCTCCGACCAGCGCGGCTTGCGGCAGGGGCAGGGCGGTCTTGTACTTGACCTGCTTGAGCGCGAACGACGACTGGATGTTGCCGACGCCGGGCACGCGCGACAGGAAATCCACGATGAACCGCTCGAGCGCCCGCACGTCGCGCACCACGACGCGAATCAGGTAGTCCGAGGCGCCCGTCATCAGGTAGCACTCCATCACTTCGGGCCGCTCGGCGATGGCCCGCTCGAAAGTCTCCAGCGCGGCCTCCACCTGCTTCTCGAGCCGCACCTGGATGAACACCGACACCGTCAGCCCCAGCGCCATCGGGTCGAGGAGGGTGACGTAGCGGCTGATCAGGCCGCTCTGTTCCAGCCTGCGCACGCGGGCGAGGCACGGCGAAGGCGACAAATGGACCTTCTTCGCCAGGTTGTTGACGCCGGCGCAGAATTGACCAGGTGCGCCGGTTTGGATCTGACCAGGGTACGCCCAATGAACGCTCTGGTCAGTCGATGATCGGCACTACCCCTCTAAACTGGTCAATTTTCGGTCGGCGTCAACACATGGAACACTGTTCGGCTCCGGTATCTAGAGAATTTACGGGAAAGGTGTAATACATTGGATAAGTGGAGGGGGGTACCCCGCGCTCTCCGGAACGTCGGCTCGATCTGTTCGAAGCCGCCTGATCCTCAAGCCGATAGGATCTGCAACAAGGCTAACGATCCTGCGTGGCCGGCGCTCGCGCGTAGCGGTCAAATCGCGTCAAAACGAGGCGATTCGG
>SXNB01000158.1 GCA_005777205.1 Burkholderiales bacterium
CCATGACGCATTAACTGATTGACGGTAGGCATATATTTTGGGTTTCCGGAAACAAACCGGGTAGCGAAGTTCTTACAACCCGCCGCTGCCCAGATGCAAAAAAGAGGCCGGATTATAAAGAGGAAATTGGGCCCACGCAAGGATATTGGCGGCTTATTTCAGGCTTCCGGGCGGGGGTCCTGCACGTAAACGAAGCGGCCGGGAGCCACGGCACGGTGGACAACCGGCAATTCGGCGAGGTTATCGCCCCGCTGGGCGGCGAACGCCGCGAGATCCCGGTCATCCATCAGGCCCATGCCCCGCTCGCCCAGCAAGAGGAGGGAGCCCTCCTCGTCCAGCCACATGCCGCGCGGTTCGCCGAACGCAAGCCCGCAATGGTCCACCAGCCCGTCCGCGTCCAGGCGCACCACCAGCGGCGCGTACGCAAGCCTGACGTAGACCTTCTGCGGGCCGTTCTAGAAATACCAGCGGCCGCGCGCGTCCGCGGCGTAGTTGCGGCCGATGAAGTCGCGCAACGCCCGGTTGCCGATGCGCTCGAACCCCGGCTCCGCGCCCTGGACCCGGAGCCGCCACTCGCCACGCCGGTCGAGCACGAGCCAGCCGTACACCTCCGGAACGTCGGGCCATTTCGTCAGCGCGCGCAGGACCGCCTCGTCCATGCGCGCTGCTACCCGGCGCCCTCGGCGACCAGGGCGGGCGGAACGGGGGTTTGCCGGCAGGTCACGGCCATACTTTACTATCGGGGCTTCCCGAAAACGCCCGGCGCGAGCACGGAAGGATTCCGGCATGATCGAAAATCTCCTCTACTGGGAGGATTTCCCTCCCGGCAACGTCATGGACATAGGCAGCCATACCTTCACCGAGGCCGAGATCATCGCCTTCGCGAGACAGTTCGATCCGCAGCCGTTCCACGTCGACCCCGTCGCGGCAAAAAACTCGTTCTTCGGCGGCCTGATCGCGAGCGGCTGGCACACCTGCGCCATCGCGATGCGGCTGATGGTCGACAAGTACGTGGCACGCTCGGCAAGCCTGGGCTCGCCGGGCATGGACAACATCCGGTGGCTCGCTCCTGTGCGCGTCGGCGACACCATCCGCTACCGGCGCACCACGACTGCGGCGCGGCCATCGGAGAGCAAGCCCGGCATCGGCCTGGTGCACTCGCGCTGGGAAGCGGTCAACCAGCGCGGCGAAACGGTCATGACCATGGAAGGCTGGGGCATGTTCCGGCGGCGGCCGTCCGCAGCCTAGTGCTCCCGGCCATAGCCGTAGACGGCCATCAGCAGGCGCGCCACGCGGTAGCCGGCCCAGATGGCCAGCCGCTTGAGAACCGGCATCCTCCGCCAAGTTCGCAGCGGCACGCGCCGCGCGCCCTCGTGCATCGCGCGATGCAGGCTTTGCCTCAATTCGCCAGTGAAGCGTCGGTCCTCGACGAACACGTTGGCCTCGCGCGCGAGCAACAGGCTCATGGGATCAATGTTGGAGGATCCGACGCAGGCCGCATCGTCGTCGAACACCGCGACTTTCGCATGCAGGAAGCTGCGGTGGTACTCGTAGATGCGCACGCCAGCGCCGAGCAGCCGGCCGTACAAGGCACGCGAGGCATAGTGCAGCAGGGCATACTCGACCTTGCCCTGGAGCAATAGTGTCACCCGCACGCCGCGCCGCGCTGCGCCCGCGAGCGCCAGCCGGAGGCGGCGACCGGGAAAGAAGTAGGCGCACGCGATGATGATGTCCTCGCGCGCGGCGCCAATCCGCTTCAGGTAGGCGAGCTCGATGTCGCGCCGATGGCGCAGGTTATCGCGGACCACCAGCGCCGCGCGTTGTCCTTCGGGCAGCGCCTTCGCCGCCCTCGGGCCGCTGTGGTCCGCGCTCCGGTGCAACGCGCGCCAGCCCGGCCAGCGCCTGCCCAGCGTCGCCCAGGACACTCGGCTCCAGAGCCGCGATGCCTCGGCGCGCACCTTCGCCACCAGCGGTCCCTCGATCCGCACCGAGTAGTCGTGCCGCGGCGGCGTCTGTCCTGGCGTGTTGTAATCGTCGATGATGTTGATCCCGCCCACGAACGCCACTGCGCCGTCGACGCAGGCCATCTTGCGGTGCATGCGCCGCAGGCGCGTTCCCTGGCGCCACGGCGGCCATGGGCTGACCTGGGGCCGGAAGATGAGGATCTGGACACCGGCCTCTGACAGGTTCCTGCGG
The DNA here is from genome assembly GCA_005777205.1 of Burkholderiales bacterium. GTDB lineage: Bacteria > Pseudomonadota > Gammaproteobacteria > Burkholderiales > SG8-39 > RBG-16-66-20. The sequence continues at coordinate 2,197 of SXNB01000158.1, forward strand.
AATCGGGGCGGGAAGTCCTTGCTGCCGAATCCATCGATCAGCAACCGGGTCGACACACCCCGCGCCGCGGCGCGCGCCAGCGCATCGGCGATCAGGCTCCCGGTCTTGTCGTCGGCGAAGATGTAAGTCTCGAGAAAAATCTCCCGCGTCGCGGCGTCGATCGCGGACACGAGCGCCGGAAAGTAGTGCTCGCCGTTGCGCAGCAGCGTGAGGCGATTACCCGGTACATACTCAGGCACGCCGCGCCCCGGAGGCAGGTGCGCGCGCAATTTCGGCGCTGACTGCAAGGTGGTCCGACAGCACAGACCAGGGCTTGCCTCGGTGCACTCGCGAGCCGATGACTTCGAAGCCGCGCACGTAGATCCGGTCCAGTTGCAGCACGGGCAGCAGGCTGGGGAAGGTGCGCAGGTGGCGACCGCTGGCGGCGTATGACACCTCGGTCATGCCCAGGCGGTGCTCCAGCACGCGCGTGGCGCGCTGACGCCAGTCGGTGAAGTCGCCGGCGACGATGATCGGGGCATCGGTCTGCGCCAGCGTTTCCAGCCGCGCGGCGATTGCGTCCAGCTGCCGGCCACGGCCGCGCTCGTGCAGCGACAGGTGGACGCAGAAACAATGCAGGTTTCGGCGCCATCCGGGAATCGTGACCACGGTGTGGAGCAGTCCGCGGCGCTCGAAGCGGCTGTCGGAGACATCGTGGTTTTCCGAGGACAGGATCGGGAAGCGCGACAGCAGCGCGTTGCCGTGGTGGCCGTGCTCGTAGACCCGGTTGCGCCCATAGGCATGCTGCCAGCGTTCCTCGGCCAGGAACTCGTGCTGGGGCGAGCCAGTCCAGCCGGCGAACCGCAGCGCGTGGCGGTCGTTCAGGCCCTGCACTTCCTGCAGGAACACCAGGTCCGGGTCCAGCGCACGCAGGCCTTTGCGCAAGTCATGGATAACCATGCGCCGATTGAACTGGGACAGTCCCTTGTGGATGTTCAGGGTAACGACGCGAAGCCTGCGGTTCACGGCGGCTCCAGGACGATGCACCGCTCCAAAAGGTCGATGCGGGGCATCAGGCCGTCCGGGCCAAAGGCGCTGCGCCGGCCAGCATCTGGATCGCATCGCGGTTGGACCAGGAGAAACACTTCTCGGCCGCCTCTGGCCAAGGCAACCACGTCCAAGCGGTGTGCTCGCCCGGAGCCAAGGTGACGGGACCGGGCAGGGGAACCTCGAGACTGAACACATGCTCGGTGTTGTGCACGGTCCCGGGCACGAAGCGGTAGCGCCACTCCGGGTAGACCTCGAAGGTGTAGGCGAGTGGCCAGCGCCGGAGCCGTTCCGGGTTCGCGTCGATGCCCGTCTCCTCGAGCACCTCCCGCCGCGCGGCCGCCTGCAATGGCTCTTCCGGCCAGTCGAGCGAACCGGTAATCGATTGCCAGAACCCCGGGCGGGTGGCACGTTCAAGGAGCAGCACTTCCAGCGCTGGCGTGTGAATCACCACCAGCACCGACACCGGCTGCTTGAGCGTCATTGCCGCTCGCGATACAGTTCCGGCAGTACTGGGTCGGCGCTGGTGAACACGGCAAAAAAGGGCCGGCGCCGTTCAGACCAATACGATGCCGTCGAGGCGAGGACGTCGCGCAACACGCCAATGTCGTCCTCGATTGCGGCCGCAGAACCCTCGATCAACAGCACATCACCCATGGCGGTCGACCAGGACAGGTCGGCCAGGCAATCCTCCAGCGCATCCCAATTGCCGCCAAACCAGGATGGAAACGTGAGCGCCCGCGCAAGCTGCCGCAGGACCTCCGCCTTGCCGTCGCCCTTGCGCAAGGTCACGCGCGCAAGGTGCAGGCCACTGTGCTTCACCGCATCGATGACTGCGTCGGCGCGGGCCACGCGGTAGACCCCGTTCTTCGATGCGTCGGACAGGCGCTGCAGCAGCTTGCTCATTCAAGAATCCGCCTGAAGGACCGGTAGTGATCGTCAGTGTAGTAGACCTCGCCCGGCAGCAGAGCTCCACCGGCGGCATGGCCCACCAGGATGCGGCGCGCGCCGCGGTCGCGGCGGCCCGGGGTCTTCACGGTGTATTCGCGGTAGTGGCCACGCGGGCGCTTCGGCAGCACACCTTCGCGATTGCCGAATGTGCTGCCGTCCTTCTCGTACGGGAACGGCCCGCCCTTGCGAATCAGCTCCAGGGTGGCACGGGCCTCCGGCGGCAACGCCGCCAAGCGCATCTCCCCCACCGGCTGGTATGCCAGCGCCCATCCAGCCAGCGCCAGAGCGAAAAACCCGACGACCAACCCGGCAAAGCGCCTCACTGCGCAGGCGCGTTCCTGAGGCGGATGTGCAGCTCGCGCAACTGGCGCTCGCTCACCGGCGAAGGCGCCCCGGTCACCATGTCCTGCCCGCGTTGCGTCTTCGGGAATGCAATGACATCCCGGATCGCCTCTACGCCGGCCATCAGCGCCACCAGGCGATCGAAGCCGAACGCGATGCCGCCGTGGGGCGGCGCGCCGTACTGCAACGCCTGCAGGAAGAAGCCGAACTTCGACTGCTGCTCCTCAGGGGGGATGCGCATGGCGCGGAACACCTGCTGCTGCACGTCCTCGCGATGGATCCGCACCGAGCCACCGGCGACTTCACAGCCGTTGAGCACCATGTCGTAGGCCTTGGCGTAGGCTTTTTCCGGGGACGCTTCCATGAATGCCTCGTGGCCGTCCTTCGGGCTGGTGAACGGATGGTGGCGCGCCTTCCACAGCTTCGATTCCTCGTCGTACTCGAAC
>SXNB01000159.1 GCA_005777205.1 Burkholderiales bacterium
CTTGGTGCACGAGGTGAGGTGCTTCTTGCGTGTTTTCGCCAGCTCAAAGGCGTACTTCATGATCCGGTCCACGCCCTTGCGGCTGAATACGGCGCTTTGCGTTACCAGTTCCCGGTCGGTACCCTCGTAGATGCGGCCGCCGACGCTGCCGTACTCGCCCTCAGTGTTCTCGCGGATCACGTAGTAGTCGATATCGCCGGGCTTGCGGCCGGCAAGCGGGCAGGGCAGGCCCTCGAATAGGCGCACCGGACGCAGGTTGACGTAGAGGTCGAACCAGCGCCGGAAATTGATCAGGAGGCCCCAGGCCGAGATGTGGTCCGGAACGAGCGCCGGATTGCCGGCGGCGCCGAAGTAGATGGCGTCGAACTGACGCAGAATTTGCGGCGCGTCGTCCGGGCACATCTTCCCGTGCTGCACGTACCAGTCGCAGCTCCAGGGAAACTCCTGCCATTTGAACGAGATGCCGTGGCGGGCGCCGGCCGACTCCATGACCCGGATGCCCTCGGGCATCACTTCCCGGCCGATGCCGTCGCCGGGAATGACCGCGATTTTGTGTTCTTTCATGAGGCGGGAGTATAGCCAGAACAGATGGCTAGAATACGCAGATGCGGTTCTGCGCTTTCGAAACAGCAACCGACTGGTGCTCGGTCGCCCTGTGGCTGGACGGCGAGTCGCGCTCGCTGGAGCAGCGCGCGCCCAATGGGCACGCCGGGCTGGCCCTGCCCATGCTGGAGCGGCTCCTCGCCGGGGCGGGTCTCGGCGCTGGAGACTTGCAGGCAGTCGCCTTCGGTGCGGGGCCGGGTGCATTCACAGGCCTCCGCATCGCCTGCGGCCTGGCGCAAGGCATCGCCTTCGCGCGCAACCTGCCGGTGATTGGCATCTCGACGCTGGAGGCGATGGCAGAGGAATCCGACGCCGAGCGCGTCGTCGCCTGCCTGGATGCCCGCATGGGCGAGGTGTACTGGGCGGCACTGGAGAAGCAGGGCGAACGCTGGCGCGAGGTGGTCGCGGCGCGCTGCACGCGCCCCGCGGACCTCGCGCCGCCGGGCGAGGGCTGGATCGGCTGCGGCAATGGCTTCGAGGCCTGCGGACCGATGGGCCTGGCGCGCGTGCTCCCCGAGATCCATCCCACTGCGGCGGCGGTGGCGCGCCTGGCGGCGCCGCGCCTCGCGGCGGGCGAGGGTGTCGACGCGGCGCTCGCGGCGCCGAACTACGTGCGCGACAAAGTCGCGTTCACCCAGGCGGAGCTGGCGGCGCGATGAGCGCGGTCCTCAAAGGTGAGCTTCCCCTCGCGCGGATGCGCGAGGCCGACCTGGCAGAAGTGCTCGCGCTTGAGAGCGCGATCTATTCACATCCCTGGACGCGTGGCAATTTCGCCGATTCGCTCCGCACCGGATATGAGTGTTGGACCTGGCGCCACCAGGGCGGGCTGGTCGGCTACTTCATCCTGCTGGTCGCCGCGGGCGAATCGCACTTGCTCAACCTGTCCATCGCCGCGGTGCACCAGCGCCAGGGCTGCGGCTCCGCGGTGCTGCGCGAGGTGATGCGCATGGCGCGCAAGGAAGGCGGCAGGCAGTTGTTCCTCGAAGTCAGGCCGTCAAACCTGGCGGCGCAAGGCCTGTACCAGAAGTTCGGCTTCAGGCAGGTGGGGGTGAGGAAAGGGTATTACCCGGCCGAAGGCGGCCGGGAGGATGCGCTGGTACTGGAGCTGGGGTTGTGAGCCGGCGCTCAGAGATTCTGAAGGAGATGGGGATCGCTCCCACGTGGTTTCTGCGTAGCCAGGAGGCGGGTGCCGATCGTCCCGTTGTTTCCGCAAACCCGGCGGAAACAACGAGATCGGTTGACAGTCAAATCCCAACCCAAAGTCCAATAGGCGAGGTCGAAACTGAAGGCATGACGCCGTCGCTCGCGCGCGAGGCGCGCATCGCGGCGATGGACTGGGCAGCGCTCAAGGCTGCGGTAGGCACCTGCACCGCCTGCGGCCTTCGCGCCGGCTGCACACAAACCGTGTTTGGCGTTGGCGATGAGCAGGCCGACTGGCTGTTGGTGGGCGAGGCGCCAGGGCAGGATGAGGACCGGCAGGGCGAGCCATTCGTCGGGCAGGCGGGGAAGCTGTTGGACGGCATGCTGGCGTCGATCCAGCTGAAGCGCGGCGAGAATGTCTACATCGCCAACGTGCTGAAGTGCCGGCCACCGGGAAACCGCAACCCGGCACCGGAGGAGGTGGCGAAGTGCGCGCCGCACCTGCTGCGCCAGGTGGCGCTGCTGCGACCGAAGCTGATCCTCGCCATGGGGCGTTTCGCGGTGCAGGCGCTGCTGAATACAGAGGCGTCCATCGCCAGCTTGCGCGGCCGGCAGCACCAGTATGCCGGGGTGCCGCTCATCGTGACCTACCACCCGGCCTACCTGCTACGCACACTGCCGGACAAGGCCAAGGCCTGGCAGGACCTGCTGCTCGCCAAACGGTCGATGGTGTCGCTGAAGAAGGATGCCTAGTGTGGTGACTCGGCCCGCGCGAAAGCGATCAGGCGCTCGACTTCGGCCTGGTGCGTGAGACGGTTGTGGCGGAACCAGAACAGCACCAGTGTCATGGTGCCGGCGACGAACAGGCCGAAGAGGACGATTACGGTATAGATCGAAAGGCTCAGGGCGAGCATCAGCGAATAAAGCGCGATCATCAGCAGGATGGAGCTGTTCTCGTTGAAGTTCTGCACCGCGATGGAGCGCCCGGCGCCCACTAAGTGATGGCCCCGGTGCTGCAGGAGCGCGTTCATCGGGACCACGAAGAATCCCGCGAGCAGGCCGATCACGATGATCAGGGGCACCGCGACCCAGACGCTGGGGACGACGTTCATCAGGATCACCACCAGGCCCATGGCGATGCCCAACGGGATCACCGTCACCGCCCGGTCCAGGCGCACAGTCATGGAGGCGACGACTGCGCCGATGGCGATACCGAGCGCGCAAACGCCCTGCAGCATGGAGGCTTTCGACAGGTCGTAGCCCAGTGCCGCACGCGACCATTCGATGACGATGAACTGAAGCGTTGCACCCGCGCCCCAGAAGAGCGTGGTCACTGCGAGCGAGATCTGCCCCAGCTTGTCTTTCCACAAGGCGATGACGCATTGTGAGAAGTCGCGCAGGGTATCCATGGGGTGCGCTGGCAGCGGCTTCATCTGCACGCCGGTGAGCGGAATGTACCGGTTGAAGATCGCCGCGAGGACGTAGACGAAGATGATGAGGAACACCGCCGCCTCGGCTGCGGTGTCGATGCCCGTGTCCAGGCCGGGCAGGTCCACGCCCAGCAGCCGTGCAGCCACCGCCGGGTGGATCAGCACCCCGCCCAACACCGTTCCCAGGATGATCGAGCCTACCGTGAGGCCCTCGATCCAGCCGTTGGCGACCACCAGCTTCGAGTGCGGCAGGTACTCGGTGAGGATGCCGTACTTGGCCGGGGAGTAGGCGGCCGCGCCCAGGCCAACTAGGGCGTAGGCGAGCAGCGGATTGGCGTCAAACAGCATCAGGGAGCAGCCGGCGACCTTGATCAGGTTGGAGATGAACATCACCTGGCCCTTGGGCAGGCGGTCGGCGAAGGCGCCGACCCATGGCGCGAGCAGGACGTAGGAGATGACAAAGAAGAACTTGAGGTACGGCGTCAGCCAGGACGGCGAATCGGCCTGGATGAGCAGCGCGATGGCCGCCACCAGCAGCGCATTGTCGGCGAGCGACGAGAAGAACTGCGCCGCCATGATGATGTAGAACCCGCGTCCCAAAGTACCTCCCTGAAAGGCTCGCGTTTATAGCACGGCCCGATGCCGCTCCTATAATGTGCCATGCCCCGGCCCATCCTGGCTTCCATCAGCGCCTCGGCGCTGGCGCACAACCTGGCGCTCGCCATGAAGGAGGCGGCGCCGGCGAAGACTTGGGCGGTGCTCAAGGCCAATGCCTACGGGCACGGCCTGCTGCGGGTGGCGAAGGCCTTCGCAGCAGCCGACGGCCTCGCGCTGCTCGACCTGGTGGACGCCCTCAAGCTGCGCGGCGCCGGGGTCGACAAGCCGCTCCTGATGCTGGAGGGCTTCTTCGCGCCGCCGGACATCCC
>SXNB01000160.1 GCA_005777205.1 Burkholderiales bacterium
ACCGCGCAACGTGCGCCTCGCCGAGGCGCCCAGCTACGGCGCGCCGGCGGTGACGTGGGACCAGGCCTCGAAGGGCGCGCAGGCCTACCTGGCGCTGGCCGAGGAAGTTCTGAGGAGGGCGGAATGAGCACCAGGCAAAAGGGCATGGCCAGGGGACTGGGCCGGGGGCTGGATGCGCTGCTGGGCGCGGACTTCAGCGCCGATGCGGGCGCGCGCAAGGATGCCGTCGGGACCCTCCCGGTGAGCGCGATCCAGCCCGGCAAGTACCAGCCGCGCACACAAATGGGGGAGGCGGCGTTGGCCGAGCTTGCAGCGTCCATCCGCGCCCAGGGCCTGATGCAGCCTCTGCTGGTGCGCCCCTTGGGCGCCGGGCGCCACGAGATCATCGCCGGCGAGCGGCGTTGGCGCGCGGCGCGGCTAGCCGGCCTGGACGAAGTGCCGGTGCTGATCCGCGAGGTGCCCGACGAAGCCGCGCTGGCGATGTCTCTGATCGAGAACATCCAGCGCGAAGACCTCCATCCGCTGGAAGAGGCGGCCGGCCTGCAGCGCCTCGTGGATGAGTTCCACATGACCCACGAGCGCGCCGCGGACGCGGTTGGCCGCTCGCGCAGCGCCACCACCAACCTGCTGCGCCTGCTCAGGCTCGCGAAGCCGGTAAAGGCGATGCTGATGCAGGGTCAGCTGGAAATGGGTCATGCGCGCGCGCTGCTGTCGCTCGACCCGGCGCAACAGATCGAGGCGGCGAACCGCATCGCCGCCCGAGGCCTGTCGGTGCGCGAGGCCGAAGCACTTGCCGGACAAATGGCACGCGGACCGGTTGCGGACCGCCGCCAGGGCAAGGGGGCGCGCGGCGACCGCGACCTGCAGCGTCTGGAGGAAGAGGTGTCCGGGCGGCTGGGCACGACGGTGGAGATCCGCCCGGGGCGCAAGGGCAGCGGGAAGGTGGTGATCCAGTACTCGGGCCTGGATCACCTCGACCAACTGCTGAAGAAGCTGCGTTGACCCTGCGCCGAGCGCCCTTTTTGCAGTGCAACACGTTGACCCGAAGTGCGTGAAGCAAATATAATCTTGTTTCGCACGGTATTTCGGTGGCAGTTGATCGCCACCGCGGCCCTAACGGTGTTGGCCGGGGTTCTGGCCGGCGCGCACGGCGCGATCTCCGCAGCCCTTGGTGGCGCAGTCAGCGTCGGTGCCGGGTGGACGTCGGTGAGGGTGGCGTCAGGGAGAAAGGCGGACTCCGCGGGAGGGGTTCTGGTCATCGCGTTGACGGCCGAGGGCGTCAAGCTCGGCGTGTTCGTGGTCCTGCTGTGGCTGGTGCTGGCCTTTTACCCGGATGTCGTGGCTACGGCGTTCCTAGGATCCTTCGTCGCGACAGTACTGATTTTTTCGATGGCTTTTTTTGTGCGTGAACACAACCAGTCCGGATCCTGACCCCGATGGCCGCAGGTAAAGAGTTCAACGCAACTGAATACATTGGTCACCACCTGACCCATGACGTGCGCCCATTCCTGGGCGACGGCGGCTTCTGGTCGCTGCACCTGGACTCAGTGCTGGTCTCGGTCCTGCTCGGTTTCGTCGGCATCGGCTTCCTGTGGTGGGTGGTGCGTGGCGCCACCTCCGGGGTGCCCGGCAAGCGCCAGGCCTTCGTCGAACTGCTGGTCGGCTTTGTCGACGAGCAGGCGAAGGGCGTCTTCCGCCACGGCGACCGCAACGCTTTCGTCGCTCCCGCCGCGCTTACGGTGTTCGTCTGGGTGTTGCTGATGAACTCGATGGACTTCCTGCCGGTGGACATCGTCGCCATGGGCACGCACAAGATTTCCGAGCACGGCTTTCGCATCGTGCCCACCGCCGACATCAACACCACCTTCGCGCTGGCGCTGTCGGTATGGATTCTGATGCTGGTTTTCTCGGTCCAAGCCAAGGGCTTCGGTGGCTTCCTGCACGAAATCTTCTGCTCTCCCTTCGGCGCAAAGCTTTTCCCCTTGAACGTGCTGTTCAACGCCATCGAGTACCTGTCCAAGCCGCTGTCGCACTCGCTGCGGCTGTACGGCAACATGTACGCGGGCGAGATCATCTTCCTGCTGCTGTGGTTGCTGGCCGCGGCCGGATTGGGCTGGGCGGGTCTCGCCTTCCTGCTCGGCCTGGGCTGGGCGATCTTCCACATCCTGATCGTCGCCCTGCAGGCCTATGTCTTCATGATGTTGACCATCGTCTACTTCTCGATGGCGCACGAGCACCACTAACCACTCCATTTTTCGTACAGAGAGGAAGCTACAATGGAAAAACTGCAACTCATCGCCATGATCCAGTCGTCCACCGCGATCGGCATCGGCCTGATGATCGGCCTCGGGGCGCTCGGCGCCTGCGTTGGCGTCGGCATCATGTGCTCGCGCTTCCTGGAGGCTGCGGCGCGCCAGCCCGAGCTCACCGATTCGCTGCAGGCTAAGGTGTTCCTGCTGCTGGGCCTGATCGACGCCTCGTTCATCATCGGCGTTGGCCTAGCGCTGTGGTTCGCTACCGGTAACCCGCTGCTCGCGAGGCTCGGCTAGGTTTCGACGTTCCGCGGGAGGACGCATGAACTTCAATCTCACGCTCATCGCCCAAGCGCTGGTCTTCGCGGCGCTCATCTGGTTCACGGTCAAGTTCGTGTGGCCACCGCTGTTGCGCGCCATCGAGGCGCGCCAGAAGCAGATCGCCGACGGCCTGGCCGCCGCCGAGCAGGGCAAGAAGTCGCTCGAGTCCTCGAGCAAGCAGGCGGAGCTGGCGATCGCGGAGGCCCGCGCCCGCGCGGCCGAAATTATTTCCCAGGCCGAGAAGCGCGACGCGCAGATGGTGGAAGCCGCGAAAGTCGCGGCCAAGACTGAGGGCGACCGCGAGAAGGCCGCCGCTAAGGCCGACATCCAGCAGGAGGCGCAGCGCGCCCGCGAGCAGCTTCGCGAGCAGGTAGCGGCGCTCGCCGTGGCCGGCGCGGAGAAAATCCTGCGCCGCGAGGTGGATGCCAAGGCGCACGCCGAACTGCTCGACGGCATCAAGAAGCAGCTCTAAACGGAAAGCGCCGTGGCCGAACCCAGCACCATTGCCCGCCCTTATGCGGAAGCCGCCTTCCGGCTGGCGGACGCACAGGGCAAGCTCGGCGAGTGGTCCGTGGCGCTGGCGAATCTCGCCGCCGTCGCCTCGGATGCGCGTGTGCGCGCCTCCATCGGCAACCCCGAGGTGTCTCCCGCCAAGGTGGCTGGGATGTTCATTTCCGTGCTGAGCGGAAAGCTCACCGGCGAGACCGAGAATTTCGTGCGCGTGCTGGCCGGGAACGGCCGGCTCGAAGTGCTGGCCGAGATCCGCGCCCAGTACGAGGCGCTCAAGAACGAGCGCGAGGGCGTGGTCGAGGCGGAAATCACCACCGCGTTCGAGATGGACCAGGCCCAGCTCGCCGACCTGGTGTCGCGCCTGGAGAAAAAGACAGGTCGCAGGGTGAAGACGCGCGTCAGCGTGGACAAGTCCCTCATCGGCGGTGTGAAAATCGCCATTGGTGACAAGGTCATAGACGGCTCGGCGCGCGCGCAACTCGCGGCGCTAGAGACCGCGGTGAAGGAATAAAAGCAGCACGCTTAAGGAGCCTTATTTCATGCAACTCAACCCATCCGAGATTTCGGAACTCATCAAGAACCGGATCCAGAACATGGATGCCGGGGCGCAGATGCGCACTCAGGGCAGCGTGGTCTCGGTGACCGACGGCATCTGCCGCATCCACGGCCTGTCGGACGTGATGCAAGGCGAGATGCTGGAATTCCCGAAGAACACCTTTGGCCTGGCGCTCAACCTGGAGCGCGACTCGGTCGGGGCAGTGATCCTGGGCGAGTACGAGCACATCACCGAGGGCGATACCGTTAAGTGTACCGGCAAGATCCTGTCGGTGCCCATCGGCCCGGAGCTGCTCGGCCGCGTGGTCAATTCGCTGGGCGCGCCGATCGACGGCAAAGGCCCGATCAACGCCAAGTTGACGGATGTCATCGAGAAGGTCGCCCCAGGCGTGATCGCACGCCAGTCGGTGTCGCAGCCGGTGCAG
>SXNB01000161.1 GCA_005777205.1 Burkholderiales bacterium
GACTGCGGCGTGTGCGAGCCCGAGTGCCCGCCCAAGGCGATCCTGCCGGATTCGGACGCCAAGGCCGCGGCTTGGCTGCCGCTCAATACCGAGTACGCGGTGAAGTGGCCCAATATCACGCGCAAGGGCACGCCGCCGCCGGATGCGGATGACTGGAAGGAAGTGAAGGGCAAGTACGAGAAGCACTTCACGCCAAATCCCGGGAAGGGCGAATAGCCCCGCCGGACCTGCCCGGACTGGCCCTCGCGCTTGCCCTTGCCTGGGGCGCAGGCGTGCGCGTCTACGCAGTGCTGTTCCTCTGTGGCCTCGCCGGCCGTCTCGGCTGGGTCGATTTGCTCGGCCATCTCACGGTCCTGTCTCATCCCCTCGTGCTGGGCGCGAGCGGATTCATGCTGGCGGCCGAGTTCTTCGCCGACAAGCTGCCGTGGCTGGACAGCGTCTGGGACGCGGCCCACACTTTCATCCGCATTCCGGCGGGCGCGGCGCTGATGGCGATGGCGATTGGCGGCGATTCCTCGGCCGTGACCGCGGCCGCGGTCATCCTCGGCGGCACGGTCGCAGCGGGAGCGCACTTTGCCAAGGCAGGCGCGCGCGGGGCCATGAATCTGTCGCCCGAGCCATTCAGCAACTGGACCGCGTCGCTCACGGAAGATGCGCTGGTCCCAGCCGGTCTGTGGCTCGCCGTCGTGCACCCGGTTGCATTCCTCGTGCTGTTGGCGGCGTCAGCGTTGGCCGCACTGCTCCTGCTGCGCTGGCTGTGGCGTGGACTGCGGGCGGCGGCGGGGCGCCTGAAGGCCCGTTAGCTTTTCGGATCGCGCTGCCGTGCCCCGCAGGTGGCGCAGAACCGGTCCCGCGCGCCCACCGTCGCGCCGCAGCTCCAGCAGCGCCGCAGCCAGGCGCGGAGCCGCGTCACTTCTTCGGCGGCGTGCCGAAGTCCGGGTCGTGGATGCCCTCGAGCTCGTCCTTGTGCCGTGCCCGCGTTTCCTGCAGTTACTCGGTGCGATTCTGGATCTGGCTCTCCAGCGCCAGCTGGGTGCGCACCCGCAGCAGCATAATCGGCGCGCTGAGGGGCTTGGTGATGTAGTCCACCGCACCGCTCATTAATCCGCGCGCCTGGTCCCTGGGGTTGTTGCGCTCGGTGACAAAAATCACCAGGATCGCGGCCAGCGGCGGGCTGGCCTTCAGGCGCTTGCAGATCTCTTAGCCGTCCATGTCCGACAGCTCGATGTCCAGCAGGATCAGGTCGGGCAGGGGTTCAGTGTCGGCCAGGGCGAGGGCTTCCGCGCCGGTGACGGCGAACTTGACCTCGTAGTCTTTCTTCAGCCAGACGCCGAACAGGCCGCGGATGTCCTCTGCGTCGTCCACCACCAGGATCATGGGTCGTTGGCTTATCGGACCCGATTTATAGGAGTTTGCGCAGCTCCGTTTTCAGCACTTTGCCGTAATTGTTCTTCGGCAGGCCGTCCACGAATCGGTACTGGCGCGGGCGCTTGAAGCGCGCGATGTTTTCGATGCACAGGGCGTCCAGTTCGCCGGACGACACTGGCTTCGGGCTGACGATGAAGGCCACCACCTCCTCGCCCCATTCTGCGTGAGGCCGGCCAACCACCGAGCACTCGGAAACGGCCGGGTGGCGCAGCAGCACCTCTTCGATCTCGCGCGGGTCGTGGTTGGAGCCGCCAGAGATGATCATGTCCTTAGAGCGGTCGCGTATGGTGAGGAAGCCCCCGGTGTCCAGCGACCCCAGGTCGCCGGTATGCAGCCAGCCGCCGCGCAGGGTCTGCGCCGTGGAGTTCGGGTTCTCCCAGTAGCCCGCCATGACGCAATCGGAGCGGGTCAGGATCTCGCCCACCTCGCCCGGGGGCAGGTCGCGTTCGTTCTCGTCCACCACGCGCACCTCGACCCCGGTGCGCGCCACGCCGCAGGATTCCAGTTTCTCCCGGCGGCAATGGTAAGTCTGCGGCAACCCGGTGATGGTCATCGGGCTTTCCCCCTGGCCGAACAGCTGGTAGAGATGCTCGCCGCCGAACAGATCGATGGCACGCAGGGCGTCCGCCACGTACATCGCCGCGCCGCCGTAGGTGATGGTCTTCAGGTGGCGCGGTGCGCGGGCCGCGGGGCTCGCGAGCATCCGCACCACCATGGTCGGCGCGGCGAAGAACGAGGTGCCAGGCCAGCGCTCCATCAGGGTGAACATCTCCTCGGCGTCGAAGCCGCCGCTCTCCGGGATCACGTTCACCGCGCCGGCGGCGAAATGCGGCAGCCCGTAAAGCCCGGAGCCGTGGCTCAGCGGCGCCGCGTGCAGGATGGCGTCGCCCGGGCCCAGCTTGTCGATGTCGGAGAAATAAGCCTGCACCGCAAACAGCAGGTTGCGGTGCGTCAGCATCGCCCCCTTGGGCACGACGGTGGTGCCGCTGGTGTAGAACAGCCAGGCGAGGTCGCCGGGCGCGGTTTCGGCGGCCGAGACCGGCGCCGCCGCAAGCTTGCGGTACCCCGGGTCGCCGGTGGACAGGGTTTCGGTCCCGGTTATGGAAGCCGCGAGTTCGGGCGTGGCGATGCACAGTTTCGCGCCCGAGTTGACGATGATGTATTCGATCTCCTTGGGATGCAGCTTGGCGTTCATCGGCACCGCGGCGAGGCCAGCGTGCCAGCAGGCGAACAGCGCTTCCCAGTACTCCGGGCAATTGGTCATCGCCAACGCGACGCGATCGCCCGCATTCAGGGCGAAGCGCGCGCGCAGGCCCGCGGCCAGGGTCGCGACACGGATCGACAGTTCGCCGTAGCTGGCGACGGCGCCTTTGCCGACGGCGAGTGCCGGTGCCTCAGGCAGCCAGCGCGCGCTGCGGTGGAGGAGGTGGGCGAGGTTCATGGGTGGGAAGGGAGAACGGGGAGGGAGAAAAACTCGCGCGCGTTGCGCGTTGTTTCGGCGGCAACATCCTCGATGGGGCGCCCCAGTGCGCGGGCAACGGCGCGCGCAATGTGCGGCAGGTACGCTGGCTCGTTGCGACGGGCCTTCGGCTGCGGCTTCAGGTCGCGCGGCGTGAGGTAGGGGGCGTCGGTCTCCAGCAGGAGGCGGTCGCGCGGAATGTCGCGCACCAGCTCCAGCAGGTGGCGGCCGCGGCGCTCGTCGCAGATCCAGCCAGTGACGCCGATATACAGGCCGAGGTCGAGGTAGGCGTGCAGTTCCGCCTTCTCCCCGGTGAAGCAGTGCGCCACGCCCTTCGACGGGCGGTGCGCCTTGAGGATCTCGGCGAAACGGGGATGGGCGTCGCGAGAGTGCAGGAACAATGCCTTGCCTAATTCTTTTCCGAGCTCAAGCTGCGCCACGAACCACTGCTCCTGGCTCGGGTGCGGCGAGTAATTGCGATTGAAGTCGAGGCCGCACTCGCCGATCGCGACCACCTCAGGATGGCGCGCGATCTCCCGCAGTGAGGGAATAGTGGCATCACCGCAGTCGCTTGCGTGGTGCGGGTGGACGCCTGCCGTGGCGTAGAGGCCGGGACACGCTGCGGCGATCGCTACGGCAGCGCGGCTCTGGTCGACGCCGGTGCCGGTGACGATCAGTTCGCGGACGCCCGCGGCATGCGCGCGCGCCACGACCTCGTCGAGGTCGGTCTGGAAGGCAGCGTGGGTTAGGTTCGCGCCGATGTCGACAAGTTGCATGTCAGAGTTTCTTCAAGCGGTAGATTAGCTCGAGCGCCTCGCGGGGCGCCAGATCGTCGGGGTTCAACTGCTGCATCGCCTCGCGCAGCGGATCGGCGGCGGGCTCGGTTTCGACCGGTGCTGGATTGAGGAACAGGTCGTCCTGCCCACCCTGCTGCAGGCTCTGCTGCTCCAGCAGATCGAGGTATTTCCTCGCCTGCCGGATGACTGGCTTGGGCACGCCTGCCAGCGCCGCCACCTGCAGGCCGTAGCTGCGCGAGGCCGGTCCTTCCTCCACCGCGTGCAGGAACACCACCGTGTCTTTGTGCTCGACCGCGTCCATGTGCACGTTGGCCACGCTGCGGTGCTCCAGAGCGAGCCGCGTCATTTCGAAGTAGTGTGTCGCGAACAAGGTCAGCGGTCGGTTCTTCTCCACCAGGTGGCGCGCGATCGCCCAGGCCAGCGCGAGGCCGTCAAAGGTCGAGGTGCCGCGCCCCACTACGTCCATCAGCCCCAGGCTGGCGCGGTCGAAGTCGGCGACGAGCCACTCCGAGAATATGTCACACGCGTGAAATTGCCCGCGGTTCCGCTGCCACGCC
>SXNB01000022.1 GCA_005777205.1 Burkholderiales bacterium
CGCCGGAACCAGGCAGCAGGCCCAGCTTCACTTCCGGCAAGCCGAGCTGGCTTTTCGGCAACGCGACGCGATAGTGACAGCCGAGCGCGAGCTCCAGGCCGCCGCCCAGTGCAAAACCGCCGATCGCCGCGATCATTGGCTTGGGGCAGGCATCCTGCGCGGCGTTGATTTCAGGCAACGAGGGCGGCACGGTCATTTTTGGCGTGTTGAATTCCCGGATGTCGGCGCCACCGGAGAATGCCTTCGCCGAGCCGATGATCACGAGGGCTTTCACCGCCGGATCGGCGCCGGCTTTCTGAATGCCGTTCATGAGACCGGGGCGCAGCACGCTGCCCAGGCCGTTCACGGGCGGATTGTTGAGAGTGATGACGGCGATGCCGTCGCGGACGGTATAGGAAGCCGCGTCGCTCATTGCGGGGGATCTCCTCCTGCAGGGAGGGACGATTCTAGCCTAGACTTTTGGGCTTGGAACCCATTGGCTCGGCGCTGACGGCAGGGGTCGCATTCGCGGTGCTCGGCGCCGCGCTGCTGCACGCGGCCTGGAACGCCCTCATCAAGTCTGGCCGAGAGCCGCTGCTGGACACGGCGCTGATCGCGCTTGGCGGGACGCTAGTCGCGTTGCCGTTGCTACCGCTGGTTCGGCCGCCGGATCCGGCCGCCTGGCCCTACCTCGCCGCCTCGGTCGCGGTGCACCTCGCCTACTACACCGCGCTCGCCGGCGCCTACAAGGCGGGCGACCTGTCGCACGGCTATCCGATCCTGCGCGGCACGGCGCCGCTGCTGGGGGCGGCGGCGAGCGTATTCTGGTTCCACGAGGCGCTCTCGCCCGCGGCGTGGGCGGGCGTGCTGCTGATTTGCGGAGGCGTGCTGTCACTGGGCATGGCGGGCGGCGGCGCGAGCCGGGGGGTCACCGGCTGGGCGCTGCTCAACGCGCTGGTGATCGCCCTTTATACCCTCGCCGATGGCACGGGCGTGCGGCTGGCGGGCGGCGCCGGAGGCTACGTGGTGTGGCTGTTCCTGTTCCAGGGTCTGCCCTTCGGCCTCGCGGTACTGGCGATGAGGCGCGGCGAGTTCCTGGGGCATGCGGCGCGGCACTGGCCGCGCGGGCTCGCGGGCGCCGTCCTCTCCGGCCTGTCCTACGGCATTGCGCTGTGGGCAATGACGCGCGCACCGGTCTCCGTGGTGGCGGCGCTGCGCGAGACCTCGGTCATTTTCGCCTCGCTCATCGGCGCCTGGTTCCTGGGCGAAGGCCACCTGAAGGCGCGCGTGGCGGGTGCGGTGATCGTGTTCGCCGGGCTGGTCGCGCTTCGGTTCTGACCCCCCGGAGGGCAGCGGGTCGCGCGGCGCAGTTACATGTAACCGATCGATTACATAGGGGGACTAAAGGCGATGCGCGGTATTTTCGCGGCGGCGGCTTCGCGCTTACACTCTCCGCATGAGTTGGGAAAAAGAAGTCGACGAACTGCGCCGTCGTGAGGCACTGGCAAAGCGCATGGGCGGCGCGGACAAGGTTAAGCGCCAGCACGACGGCGGCAAGCTGACGGTACGGGAGCGGGTGGACCGGCTGCTCGATCCGGGGTCTTTCCATGAGATCGGCGGCCTCGCCGGCGTCGCCAGCTACGGCGCTGACGGCGAGCTCGCGGATTTCCGGCCGGCCAACCTGATCATCGGCCGCGGGCGCATCGCCGGCCGTCCGGTGGCAATCGCGGGCGACGACTTCACGGTACGGGGCGGGGCCAACGATGGCGGCATCCGCAACAAGCTGCTCGCAGTGGAGCGCATGGCCGCCGACCTGCGCCTGCCGCTGCTGCGCCTGGTGGACGGCACCGGCGGAGGCGGCTCGGTGAAGAACCTTGAGATCGAGGGCCACTCGCCGATGCCGAAGGCCTTCCTCTGGGACTGGTGGACCGGGATCCTGTCGGAGGTGCCCGTGGTGTCGCTGGCCCTGGGCTCGGTTGCGGGCCTGGGCGCGGCACGCGTGGTGGCGAGCCACTACTCGGTGATGGTGAAATTGAGTTCGCAGATGTTCGTCGCTGGTCCGCCGGTGGTGGAATGGACCCACGGCAAGTTCGAGAAGAACGAACTGGGCGGCAGCCACATCCACACGCGCAACGGCGCGGTCGACGACGAGGCGGCGAGCGAGGATGAGGCATTCGAGCGGGCGCGGAAGTTTCTCTCCTACCTGCCGAGCTCGGTGCATGAACTGCCCGCGCGCGCGGCGTGCGACGACGACCCGGCGCGCGCCGATCCCTGGCTTCTGGAGGCGGTGCCGCGCGACTCGCGCAAGGTCTACCCGATGCGCCGCATTGTCAACGCGGTGGTGGACCGGGATTCCTTCTTCGAGATGGGAAAGCTGTGGGGCCGCCCCGTCATCACCGGTTTTGCCCGCCTGTCGGGGTGGCCGGTGGCGGTGATGGCGGGTGATCCAATGCATTACGGTGGTGCCTGGACGGCGCGCGCCTCGGAGAAGGTGATGCGCTTCGTGGACTTGGCGCAGACCTTCCACCTGCCGGTGGTGCACCTGGTGGACGTGCCTGGCTTCTTCATCGGGCCGCAGGCCGAGCAGGAGGGCACCATCCGCTACGGCATGCGCGCGGCGGCCGCGATCCTGCAGTCCACGGTGCCCTGGTGCTCGGTGATCGTGCGGAAGGTGTTCGGCGTCGCCGGGGCGCTGCACCAGAATTCTTCGCGCTACGGCATGCGCATGGCCTGGCCCTCCGCCGAATGGGGCTCCCTGCCCATCGCGGGTGGGCTGGAGGTGGCCTACAAGGCTGAAATCGCTGCGGCGCCGGACCCGGCGGCAAAGCGCGCCGAGATCGAGACCCGGATCCGCAAGTTCGCCTCGCCGCTGCGGGGAGCGGAGCGTTTCGATGTCGAGGAGATCATTGATCCGCGCCAGACGCGCCGGCTGCTGTGCGAGTTCGCGGAGCTGGCCGCTCCGCTCCGAGTGCCCGGGCAGACCGCCTTCGGGTTGCGGCCCTAGGACCTTTTCGCAGGACATCTGGATGAACTCCGGAAAACCGGGCAGGATGGCGGCAACGTGCTGACCGGACGCCGTAATTGAAGGCAGAAAACGAAACCCTGAGGTGACCGACTAACCTGGACTACGCCGCCATCGTGAAGCGGCTGGTCGAGGTGCGCGAGGCCGCCCAAGCGGCCTCGCTGCCGGAGCTGGCGGTCCGGTTCGAGGACGTGGAGGGCATGCCGGCCGGGCGGATCGCCGCGGCCGTGGTCGCCGCGCTGACCTCGATCCAGGAAGCGCAGCAGCACCGCGCCCTCGCGATGGAACTCGATATGGTCGCGATCAACCTCAAGAACCTACGCTAGCGGCGGGTCGGGCCGCATTCGGCCCGTGCGACAATCCCGCGTTCCAAACAGCGCGCACTGAGGCAGGCATGGCGACACGACAGGACGAACGTATGATCGAGCCGGAGATGAATCCGCAGGACCTCTGGCTGGAGGAGGTCTTTACTGACCGGCGCGTCGGCACCATCCGCCGGATGACCCCGGTCAAGGGCGACGGTGAACGCGACGCGGCCCGCGAAGTGACCTGGATCGGCGAGACCCAGGTGATGACGCAGATGGGCACGCTGCCGATCAATTTCGCGCTGGAGGCGAAGACGCTCGAGGAGGCGGCGCAGAAATTCGGCCCCGCGGCCAAGGCCGCCATCGAGCGCGCGGTGAAGGAACTGCAGGAACTGCGGCGCCAGCAGGCCTCTTCGATCGTGGTGCCGCAGGGCGGGCTGCCGCCGCTGGGGCCCGGTGGCCCTGGAGGGGGCGGCAAGATCCAGATGCCGTAGGAGGACGGGGCAGGAACAATTACCGGGAGGGGGGAGTTCATGCACGGCCTGATGATGGACATGTCGCTCCTGATCAGCGATCTGATCAGGCACGCGGACCGGCAACACGGTTCCACTGAAATCGTCTCTAAGACGGTCGAGGACGGCGCCATCCATCGCTACACCTACGCCGAGTCGCACCGGCGCTCGCGGCGCCTGGCCAAGGCGCTCGGACGCCTTGGCGTGCAGGTGCACGACCGCGTCGCCACGCTGGCCTGGACCGGCTACCGGCATTTCGAGAGCTACTACGCCGTCGCCGGTACCGGCGCGGTGATCCATACCCTCAACCCGCGCCTGTTCCTGGAGCAGATTGCCTACATCGCGAACCACGCCGAGGACCGGGTGCTCTGTTTCGACGTCAACCTGGCGCCGCTGGTGGAAAAGCTCGCGCCGCTGCTGAAGACGGTAAAAGCCTTCGTCGCGATGACGGCGCGCGCGACTATGCCTAAGGCGCAGATTCCGAACCTGCATTGCTACGAGGACCTGATCGAGGCCGAGGACGACCGCCTCGAATGGCCGAGTTTCGACGAGCGCAGCGCCGCCTGCCTGTGTTACACCTCGGGCACCACGGGCAATC
>SXNB01000162.1 GCA_005777205.1 Burkholderiales bacterium
CGTGGAGAAGCCGGACCTCGCGCGCGCGAAGCGCTTCCTCGCCTCGGGCAAGTTTCTTTGGAACAGCGGCATGTTTCTGTTCGGGGCGACGAGATACCTCGCCGAACTGCATCGCCACGCGCCGAAGATCTTCAACGCCGCTCGCCACGCGGTGGTCAAGGCGGCCACCGACCTGGATTTCGTGCACCTGGACCGCAGGGCCTTCGCCGCCAGTCCGGCGTTGTCGGTGGACTACGCGGTGATGGAGAAGACGACATCGGGCGCGGTGGTCAGGAGCCGCATGCGCTGGAGCGATGTCGGCTCCTGGTCCGAGCTGTGGCAGGTGAGCGCGAAGGACGCGGCGGGTAACGTGCTGCGCGGCGACGTCTCGCTGCGCGACGCTTGGGGCAATTTCGTCCACGCGGGTTCCCGTCACGTCTCGCTGCTCGGCGTCGAAGGCCTTGTGGTGGTGGAAACCGACGACGCGGTGCTGGTGGCAGCGAAGGATCGGGCGCAGGAAGTGAAGGAAGTGGTGGCGCAGTTGGACCGGCAGAATCGGACCGAGCACGTGTCGCATTCCCGCGTCTACCGGCCCTGGGGCTATTACGAGACTGTGGACGAAGGCGCGCGCTTCCGGGTGAAGCGCTTGATGGTGAGCCCCGGGCAGGCACTGTCGCTGCAGTGCCACCGCAAGCGCGCCGAGCACTGGGTGGTGGTGCAGGGAACCGCGCGCGTCACGCGCGGCGGGAAAACGATGACCCTGAAAGAGAACCAGTCCACCTACATCCCGGTCGGGATGAGGCATCGCCTGGCAAATCCCGGCAAGGAGCCGGTGTACCTGGTCGAGGTGCAGTCGGGCGGCTACCTGGGCGAGGACGACATCGAGCGCTTCGAGGACCGCTACGACCGCGACTGAAAACCGGGACAGACCTGGTTATCCGGCTGCAGAGCGATCTGCCGGGTACCGAACTGCTCCTGGAGCTTCTGGATGCCGGAATTGCCAAGCTTCCCCTCACCGGCGAGATCGCGCTGCTTTCAGCTACCCTCGAGCTGCATCCCGACCCGGCCGACCGCTTCATCGCCGCGACGGCCATCCTGCATCAGGCGACGTTGCTGACCGCGGATAGCGCGCCTGCTCGACTGGAAGCACGCTTTGAGGCGTCAGAATGCGTGCAAGTCGCCTCTTGCCGGCAATTCTCCGCGGCGGGTTCAGCTTCGAATCGCCCGCGGCGCTGTTACGCCTGCTGACGCCGGCCCGCCGGGCACGTACTCCGGAATCCAGCCCTTCAGCCGCGCGCGCACCGCTTCGCCGTCGTCGCCACTGCCACCCGCGCGCGCCAGCCACTCCGTCACGTCCTGGACCAGCCGCTCCGACTCCGTCGGCCGCGTCCGCGCGATGCGCAGCTTCGGGTGCGGGGTCGGCAGCGAGTGCTCGGCATCCGCGAGCGGCTCCTCGTAGAGCTTCTCGCCGGGCCGCAGGCCGGTGATTTCGATCCGGATGTCGCCCTCGGCCAGGCCCGAGAGCCGGATCATCTGCCGTGCCAAGTCCACAATCTTCACCTCCTTGCCCATGTCGAGGGCGTAGATCTCCCCCTCGCTTCCCATCTGGGCGGCCTGCAGCACCAGCTGCGTCGCTTCCGGGATGGACATGAAGTAGCGCCGCATCTCCAGGTCGGTTACGGTGACCGGGCCGCCGCGCGCGATCTGTTCGCGGAACAGCGGCACCACGCTGCCGGTGGAGCCGAGCACGTTGCCAAAGCGCACGATGACGAACTGTGTCGCGCCGGATTCGCCCTTGAGCGACTGACACACCAATTCGGCCAGCCGCTTGGAGGCGCCCATGACGCTGGAGGGGTTGACCGCCTTGTCGGTGGAGATGAGCACGAACTTCGCCGCGCCCCCGGCGATGGCGGCGCGCGCCACCGCGAGCGTGCCCAGCACGTTGTTCTGCACCGCCTGCAGCGCGTTATCCGACTCCATCAGCGGCACGTGCTTGTACGCGGCGGCATGGAACACCACCTCTGGCTTCCAGCGCGCGAACAGGGCCCTCACGCGCGCCGCGTCCCTGGCGTCGCCGATGGCCGCCACCACTTCGATGCCCGCGTTGGATTCCCGGAACTCCCGCTCGATGCCGTACAGGGCGAGCTCCGACAACTCGAACAGCACCACGCGCGCCGGCTGGAAGCGCGCGATCTGCCTGCAGAGCTCGGCTCCTATGGAACCGCCGGCGCCGGTGACCAGCACCGTATTGCCTTTCAGGAAGCCCTGAAGCCCGGGGATGTCCAGCTCGACCGGGTCGCGCCCGAGCAGGTCGTCCAGCTCGATGTTGCGCAGCGCCGAGACGCTGACCTTGCCGGAGATGATGTCCGAGAGCGCGGGAACAGTCATGACGGACAGGCCCGCCGCGGTGGCGAAGTCCACCGCGCGCTTCCTCACTTCATGCCTCGCGCCGGGCATGGCGATGATCGCCTGCGTTATACCGAGCCGGGCGGCCACCGCCGCTACTCGCTCGACCGGACCCAGCACCTCGATGCGCTCGATCTCCCCGCCCTGCTTGCGCGGATCGTCGTCCAGCAGTCCGAGCACCCGCCAGTGGCTGCTGCCCGCGAGTTCCTTCAGCAGCATTGCCGCCGCGTCGCCCGCGCCCAGCACCAGCACCGGCTTGGCATTCGGATGGGCGACCAGCACGATCAGGCGCTTCTCCCTCCAGGCGCGGTAGGCAAGGCGGCTGCCGCTCATCACGCTCGCGAGCAGCAGCGGGGCAATCAGGTACACCGAGCGCGGCACCTGCGCGCCGTGGCCGAGCAGCGTGAGCAGCGCGGGCACGACGAGCGCCCCGATGCTCACCGCCACCAGGATGCGCTGCAGGTCGGGCAGGCTCGCGTAGCGCCACAGTCCCCGGTATAGGCCCAGCAGCCAGAAGATGGCCACGTGCACGGCAATGACATGGGGCAGCTGGCCCAGCATCGCGCGCACGTAGCCCTCCGGAATCTCTAGATTGAAGCGCAGCCAGAACGCGGCGCACCAGGCCGCTGCCGCGGCCAGCACATCATGAGCAAAGGCAAGTGTGACGCGCACACTCGACCGGAACCAGACACTTGGGGACATGCCGCTATTCTAGCGGCGGCGCCATTTGAACTCGATTGCCGCGAGCAGCACCCCCAGCACCGTGACCCAGATTGCCGCAAACAGGATCTGCTGCCCGGTGCTCCGACCGATAGAGAGTATGGCGACGCCGCCGGCGCCCGCCATCACCGTATAGGCCATGATCGCGGTTCGGCGATGGCTCCATCCCATCCGGATCAGGCGCTGGTAATAGTGGTCGCGATGCGCCTGCCAGAACCGCTCACCGCTCACAACGCGCCGCGCGAGCGTTACGGACGCATCGGCAATGAACGGCGAGAACAGGACAATCGGCTGCAGCAGGGACCACGCGCCCTGGCCCCACCCGTGGAGCCCCAGCGCGGCGGCGAGGAATCCAAGCGGGACCGATCCGGCATCGCCCATGAATACGCGCGCGGGGCTAAAGTTGAACGCGAGGAAGCCGGCGGACGCAGCGCTGATCACCAGGCACAACCCCGCGAGTCCCGGTTCGCCCGCCGCATGCGCGAGCCACGCGTAAGCCGAGAAGCCGATGATCGCCATGCCTCCGGCCATGCCGTCCACGCCGTCCATGAAATTGAAGGCGTTGATCATCCACGCGATGGCCAGTGCCGCGCCGACGATCATGGCCGCGTCACGCGAATCACCAAGCATGACCCACGCCGTGGCCAAGGCGGCCGCAAAGTGCATGGACAGCCGGACGGAGATAGGCAACCCGTACAGGTCATCCAGCAGGGAAACCGCGAATAGCAGAGTGACTGCGCCCGGCAGGGCGAGCGGCAGGGTCCAGGGAATGAACGCCGCACCGGCGCAAACGCTGGCCGCCACGGCGATTCCGCCGACGCGCGGAACCGGCCGGTCATGCAGGGATCGCGCGTTCGGCTGGTCCAGCGCGACCGCCACGCCGCTGCGCAGGTAGAGTCCGATCATCGCGGCGGCAACGGCGAACGATGTTGCTCCCGCCAGCGCGAGGTCCATTGCCGTCACGCGCCCTCCCTCGTCAACGCCACCACGCACCCGTGTCGCGGTACCACTGCGCCGTGGCGCGCAAACCGTCCTCGAAGGAGAACGGTGGCGACCAGCCCAGCTCTCGCCGTAGCGCGCGGTCGTCGATCTCGAGCGATCGGGTGAGCTTTCTGAGCGGCGGCACCAGTTCGAGCAGCGCGACCGGAAGCCGATACAGGCGCGCCGGGCGTCCGAGCGCCGCGCCGAGCGCGCGGCACAACTCGGGCGTGGATACTGGCGCGCCGTCGCAGACGCAGTAGGTGCGCCCGCGCGCCTGCGGCGACTCGATCGAGCGCGCGATTGCATCGCACAGATTGCCCAAGTACACAAGGCTGCGCCGGTTGTCGATGCTCGCCAGCGGCATCGGCCAGCCGCGCGTGACGGCGTGAAGCAGCGAAAGAAAGTTCGCCCTCACCCCCGGGCCATAGACGAGCGGCGGGCGCAGGATCGTAAGGGGCAGACGATCGATCGCACCGAGCGCGCGCTCGGCATCGGCCTTGGCGCGGCCGTAGGCGTCGGCCGGCGCGAGCGGGCTCGATTCGCTGAGCGACTGACCGTTGGAATCCTCACCCAGCGCCTTGACCGAGCTGAGGAACACCATGTGCGCGCCGTGTTCCGCGGCCGCCCGGCCAATTGCCGCCGCCACATCCACATTCGCTGCGCGAAGCCGCGCCTCGTCCACACCGGCGCCGTGCGCGAGGGCCGCGAGATGCACCACCACGTCCAAGCTATCGAGAAGGCGCGGCCACTCGCGAAACGCCACGATGTCCCCGGTCACATCGCGCCCAAGCGAGACCGCCTTGTGTCCGCGCGCCTCGAGCAGCGGCACAAGCGCTCGCCCCACGAATCCGGATGAACCTGTAATGGCAACTCGCATGCACCGAAGAATAACGGTACCGGACTTGCTCTGGAAGTAGCAAACGTCATGCTGGGACCCTCGGATATAATGGGGGCTGATGCTCAGCATCACTCTTTCAATAGTGAGCCGCGGGCAGAATGCGCTCGTCAACCTGTTGCTCGAGGACCTGCGGCGCAATTGCGTGGACCGCGTGGCGTTGGTCCTCACGCAGAACCTGCCGGACCCGGTCGCGCTAGACACCGCACGATTCGCGGGCCCGATCGAGATAATCGGGAACGATATACGCAAAGGTTTCGGTGCGAACCATAACGCCGCATTCTCACGTTGCCGCACCCCCCTTCTTCTGCGTCCGCAATCCCGACATTCGCCTGCCGGACGATCCGTTCCCGCCGCGCATCGAAGTGCTTGAACGCCCACGTGCCGCAGTCGCCGGCCTGCTGGTGCGCAATCCCGCCGGCGCCGTCGAGGACCGCGTGCGCCGCTTTCACACCACGGTTAGTCTGATCGCAAAACTGTTCGCGGATCGCCGGCAACCCGATTACCCGGTCGACCGCGGCGCGCTGGAAGTCGACTGGATCGCCGGCATGTTCATGCTGTTTCGCGCCAACGCCTACCGCACCGCCGGAGGATTCGACGAAGCGTACTTTCTCTAATACGAGGACGTCGACATCTGCCACCGGCTTCAGCGGCTCGGAGCGGCGGTGATATTCGAGCCGCGTGCGCAAGTGATCCACGACGCAAGGCGCGCCAGCCGACGCAACGCGCGCCTCGCGCTGCACCACCTCTCTAGCACGCTCAGGGTCCTGTCGCGCCGCGGCGTGGATGCGTTCAAGCCTGGATGACGGTAG
>SXNB01000163.1 GCA_005777205.1 Burkholderiales bacterium
GACATCATTATCTCGGGCGGGGAAAACATCTCCTCGCTGGAAGTCGAGGACGTGCTCTATCGGCACCCGTCGGTGCTCGCCGCCGCGGTGGTGGCGAAGCCGGATGCGAAGTGGGGCGAGACGCCCTATGCTTTCGTCGAGCTGAAGCCCGGCGCCAGCGTGTTGGAAGCCGAGGTCATCGCCTTCTGCCGTAAGCACCTCGCGCACTTCAAGGCGCCCCGGTCGGTGGCCTTCGGTGAGCTGCCGAAAACCTCGACCGGCAAGATCCAGAAATTTTTGCTGCGCGAGAAGGCGAAGTCCACCAGTGCGATCGATCCGTAGGAGACATCCATGAGGGCCGTTCCCAAGACCGAAGGCCCCGTTTTACTGCGCGAGGACCGCGGTGGCCTGGCGACGTTGACGCTGAACCGACCGCAGCAGATGAACCTGCTGACCTCGGAAATGCTCTCGGCGCTGCAGGGCGCGTTCGATGCCATTGCCGGGGACAAGGCGGTTCGCGTCATCGTGCTTACCGGGACCGGAAGGGGCTTCTGCGCTGGGCACGACCTTAAGGAAATCCAGGCGATGGCAGAACAATCGAAGATCGTTGCGTTGTTCGAGCAGTGCAGCCGGATGATGGCCACCATCCCGAAGCTGCCGCAGCCCGTGATCGCGAAGGTGCAGGGCGCCGCGGCCGCCGCCGGCTGTCAGCTGGTCGCGCAATGCGACCTCGCCGTGGCCGTGGACACCGCCAGGTTCGTCACCTCCGGCGTGAGCTGGGGCTTTTTCTGCTCCACGCCGGGCGTAGCCATCTCCCGCAACCTGCAGCGCAAACACGCCATGGAGATGCTGCTCACAGGCGAGCCGATCAGCGCCCAGCGCGCCATGGAATGGGGCCTAGTCAACCGCACCGTGCCGGCCGCGGAGCTCGATGCCGCAGTGGATGAACTGGCAGCGAAGCTCGCCGCCAAGCCCCCGGCCACCGTCGCCGCCGGCAAGCGCGGCTTCTACCAGCAGATGGACATGAACCTGGAGCAGGCCTACGCCCTTGCGGGCAAGGTCATTTCCGCGGACTTCGCGCATCCGGAAGGTCGGGAAGGCATGAACGCGTTCATCGAGAAGCGCGATCCTTCCTGGAAGCAGTAGCTGCGGTACCTCCTGATTCGCAATCCGGCGGCCGGCGGCCGGCCGCGGACGCGCCTTGCGGCTGTGGCACCCGTTCGCGGCGCAGCTCGCGGCCGCCGGACTGGATTTCGACGAGGTGGTGACGACCAAGGCTGATGACGCACTTGCCCTTACCGAAGCGCGGACCAAGGACTACGGCTGCGTGGTCGACGTAGGCGGCGACGGCACCGTGCACGAGGTGGCCAACAGCCTGATGTGCGCTGGCGCCCCGTCGGCGCTCGGTGTGCTGCCCTGCGGTAGCAGCGGCGATTTCAACAAGATGATGGCACCTGGCGACCCGGTGGCGCGCAACCTCTCCCGCGTGCCGCCGTTCCTGACCGGACTTGGCGCCTACCTCGGCGCGCTGGCGCTCACCATGGTCCGCTACCCGAAGCTGAACGTCTGCATCCGCCTGGACGCCGCGCCGACCGCGCGCCTGCGCACCGCCATGACCGCAGTGATGAACGGCATCAGCTTCAGCGGCAGTTTCAAAGTGACGCCGGAGGCGAAGGGCGATGACGGGTTGCTGCACCTGTTGATGGTGGATGCGGTAGGGCGGCTCGGCATTCTGGGGCTTGTCCCGCTCATCATGCTGGGACGCCACGTCGGGCACCCGAGCATCCTGATCGAGCCCAGCGAGCCGATGGACCTGGAGCTGGACGGCGAGCTGCCGCTGCCCCCGGTGCGGCGCATCGCGATCGAGATCCTGCCGGGTGCGCTGCGGGTGATGGGTTGAGCGCAGCTCTGTCGCCGCACCTGCGGCGTATCCGCTTGCTCGCGTTCGCGCTGGGCACCGCCGGCTTCATGTTCGCTTTCTTCCATAGAGTCGCGCCCGGGGCGATCGCCTCCGACCTGCGCGAGGCCTACCAGCTGAGCGCCACCACGCTGGGTTTTGTCGCCGCGCTGTATTTCTACCCCTACGCGTTGATGCAGTTGCCTTCGGGCGTTCTGGCCGACACCATCGGGCCCCGTAAGTTGTTCACGGGCGGGATGCTGGTCGCCGGCGTCGGGTCGCTGCTGTTCGCCTACGCCCCCAGCGCCGCATGGCTCCTCGCGGGGCGGGGGCTGGTGGGCTTCGGCGTCGCGGTCGTTTTCGTCTCGGTGCTCAAGCTCATCGCCAACTGGTTCCGTGACAACGAGTTCGGCACCTGGGTGGGTGTGCTACAGCTGCTGGGCAACCTGGGCGCGGTGCTGGGCGCCTGGCCGCTCGCCTGGGCGGTTCAGGGCGTGTCCTGGAGCAGCGTATTCGCCAGTATCGGCATCGCCTCGATCGCGCTCGCCGCGGCGCTGTGGTTCTGGGTGCAGGACGCGCCCCCCGGGGAAGCCCTAGGCGCTCCGCCCGCCCGCCGCGCCAGCTGGGGCGAGGGCATCGGCGTGGTGGCGCGCAATCCCCAGACCTGGGTCGCGTTCCTGATGCACTTCGGCATCCTAGGCTCCTACATGACCTTCGCCGGCCTGTGGGCGGTGCCTTACCTCACAGATGGCCTGGGACACTCCCGCTCCGAGGCGACCCTGCACGTCACCGTCATGATCCTTGGCTTCGCCCTCGCCGCGCCGCTGATCGGAACCCTTTCCGACCGGACGGGGCTGCGCCGGCCTTTCGTTCGCGGGTTGACGCTGGTGTACCTCGCTTGCTGGGTGCCGGTGGTGCTGGGATGGAAACTTTCCCTGGTCGTATCGCTTGCGTTGTTCTCGCTCATTGGGGCGACCATGGCCTGCTCGATCCTGTGCTGGGCGATCGGCAAGGAAGTCAATCCGCCTGCGCTCGCGGGGACGGCGACCAGCTTCGTGAACACCGGGGGGTTCCTCGGGACTGCGCTGCTGCAGCCCGCGGTGGGGTGGATTCTGGATGCTTCCTCGGATGTGTCGAAGCTCGAGGCGTACTGCCGGGCAGCGGGGTTGCTGGCGGTGGTGGCGGGGGTGGGGGTGGGGGCGGCGTTTGGGTTGAGGGAGACGAGGTGCAGGAATGTGTATCGGTAGAGCGAAATGTGTACGATCGTGCACATCCGATGGCTTGGGACGGAGGTGGAGCGCGCGTCATCGCCGGTGTCGGTCACGCGGGTACTCGCAGCGCTGTACAGGATTGGCTGGACGCTCAAGCCCCAATCCGGTTCTCGCAAGACGCTCTCGGGCCCGGGTTGGCCGGGCTATGTATTCGCGTTTCACGAGCGAGAGAAAATCGGGCCCCGCAGGCTGGCGCGACTAGCCAGGCATACGGGGCTCAAGCCAGGCAATCTCTAGGATCGGTCCGTTGCTCCGGCCGCCCTAGAACGACCGCGGCAGCCCGAGCACGTGCTCGGCGACGTACGACAGGATC